>CAIZGZ010000001.1 GCA_903932695.1 uncultured Actinomycetes bacterium
AGCGCTGGGACGATCATGCCAAAGAGTGCACATAGCCCAGGAAGAATTGCTTCACGTGGGTTCTTAAGCCCCTCGCGAATCTCCAGCCCAATCAGGATGAAGAAGACGAAGGTGAGGGCATTTGAGAGCACGAGCTAAGGGTACCCTTTTCGTCATCACGAGATGGGTTCCAATGGAGGATAAATACAGTGTCCATTAAATATCTCGGTTTGCGTCCACTCATCTATCCTGCGCCTCGCCTTCAGGAGTCAGAGGCGTGGTGGGCAAAGACTCTCGGTAAAGAACCATATTTCGATGATGGGGGCTATGTCGGGTTTGACCTCGGTGGCTACGAACTTGGCCTCAATAGCTTCTCTGAATCGCCCAACGGTGAGGTATTCGGAATTATCTATAACCCCCATTTCAAACTTTCTCAGTGAAATTTGAAGGAGTCCACTCATGTCTCACAGCCCAAATTCGTTGAATTCCAGCCGCATGGAAGCTTTCAGTGAATGTTTGCTATCAATCGCTGCTCCGTGTGGTGGCGAAAGAAGAGCAGATCTGCGCCAACAACTGTGATAACAACCGAGATTGCGAAGACTAAGCCCGTCAACGATTTACTCATGTTTTAACTGTAACAGGATGAGTTAGTTGAAGAACGCGATGATTGCACCAGCGATCGTTAGGTTAATAGCATCGTTAGCCGTCTCAATAAGCCATGATTTGAAAGTCTCTCCGCCGAAGAGTCGGTGGGAGAGGGATGCAAAGGCGGCGATTCCGATTCCGAGCAGAGCTCCGAGCAGAGCTCCATCCAAACTTTTAAAGTGTGAGTCATGGCGTTGAAGTGATGTGATGAGAACGCCGAGAAGTTAGGATAAACGTATGCCAATCTCGATGGAACGCCTGCTAGCCCACATGGCCTGGGCAAATGAAAAGACTATTGCGCACCTTCAGGGCCTGCCAGAAGATGCGCTCAAGGCATTCGCAACGAATCCGGAGTGGCAAGTAGCTGAGATTATTCATCACATCGTGGACTCTGCCGACCACTACGCCTATCGGATCAGTGGAATTCCTGTGCTTACCGCGCCAGGCGGAGATTGCATTGCGGATGTCACCACCATCTCGGACCTCGCTCGCCTAAAAGACGAAGCTGCGATTGTTGACCGCGCCCTACTTGAATGTGAGAAGCTTGATGACATACAGATTGAATTTGAAAACTATAAAGGCGAACAAGTAAAACGTTGGCGCTCAACCATCTTGTCCCAAGCGATTCATCACGCAACGGAGCATCGAGCGCAGATCGCCTCTGCTTTGGAAGCAAAGGGCTTCACACCGGTTGATTTAGATGAATTAGATCTCTGGGCATTCGAAATTGAGAGAGGTTCCTGATGGCAACAGTAAGGGAGTTAGAAGGAGAGCTCGTTCTCGAGCTCTCCTTCTGGGAGCGACTAGGGGCATTTCACTCATCGATACGCGCGCCAAAGAGTGAACTCTTGTCTATACACGTGATGGCGAACCCCTGGAATCGAGTTGAAGGCATGACCGGCATGCGGGCACCTGGTACTGGCAT
>CAIZGZ010000002.1 GCA_903932695.1 uncultured Actinomycetes bacterium
ATTGCCATCGTACGTGATCGTGAAATTTTGACTCCACGTCGCATATAACGTGATTGATGCCGCAAAGCTATAGGTGTAGCTCGACGAGTAACTCACACCTTGACCGTTCGCAAGGGTGTTCCAACTGATAAATGTGTATCCGGTTTTGGTAAAGCCATTTGCGTTCAGAGTTGTACTTAAAGTGGCTGTTTGAGGGTTGGTAGAACCGCCATTACTGCCATTACTGCCGTTACCGTTGAAGGTAATTGTGTGGCTAGCTTGCGCTACCCAAATCGCATAAAGCGCAATATCAGCGGAGAAGGAATAATTTTGACCATCCTGATACGTCGCAGTAGTTGCGCCGTTATTCGTATCCCAACCTAAGAAGCTATACCCAGTACGAGTAAATCCATTGAGATTTAGTGGCTGATTTGTGCTTGCGGTTTGAGAATTGGTACCGCCGCCTGTTGCGCCGTTTCCGTAGAAAGAGACGGTATGTGGTGTTACTACCTGCGCCCATTGCGCATAGAGATTCGTATCGGCTGCAAAGCTATAGACAGATTGGTCGAGATATCCGTAACCCGTTCCCCCAGCTACCGTGTTCCAGCCAGTAAATGTGTATCCACTCTTTGTAAATGTATTTGCATTGAGATTTGTAGATTGGCCAGCCACTTGAGTCGTCGGCCCACCAACACCCGTATTGGAGTAGAAAGTCACAGTGTGGTTAACGCCAGGCACCCATTGTGCATACAACGCAAGGTTGGTAGTTGTGGTGATATATCCCAAATTCGGATATGAGGTACCCGATCCGTCGACCTGTGTATTCCAACCGCGGAAGATATAACCAGTCGCACTAAATGTATTTGCCTGCAGTTGGGTTGAGGCTCCGCTGAGCACTGTTTGAGATGAGGTTTGATTGCTAATGATATTTGAGTTGAAGGTAATTGTTCGAAGATTTACCGTAGCTACGTAGCTAAGAACAACAACTCCTGAACCGCCCGCTTTGCCACCAAAGTCCTCTGGATCAACTCCGCCACCGCCACCGCCAGTATTTGGCTGACCCGCGGTTGCGTTTGCATACGTTCCTTGGCCCGCACTGGAGTAGCCGTAATCACTTCCGCGACCACCACCACCAAGTCCGCCAGCGCCGCCACCTGTAAGAGTTGGAGTGCCTCCGTTGCAATAATAATTTGAATCGCTTGTTCCAGGAGCTTGCACGCCACAGTAGGTGTTGGAATTTTCGTTAATTCCGCCACCACCTCCACCACCGTAGTAAACGGTTGCACCGGTGATTGAGCTCGTCACACCATTTCCACCTGCACCGCCAATGTGATACAAAGTTGTGTTTCCACCTGCGCTACCAGCTCCTCCGCCGCCAGCACCTCCACCGTAGCCGCCGTGAGTTGAGTTTGCGCCATTTGTTCCTTGACCTGGAGTTCCAGTTCCGAAACAAGCTGACGTACAGTCATAGCGTGCGCCACCACCGCTAGCGCCATTTCCCGGGGCATGATTTCCTTGGCCGCCAGAGCCGCCACCAAGTGCGGTAACAGTTGCGAAAGTTGATGAAGAACCATTGGCTGCATTTACGCTCGACGGACAGTTATTAACTCCGCCACAACCGCCTACTCCACCAGCGCCTACTGTGACGGTATAAGACGATCCGGAAGTTACGGAGTAATTGCTTCCTTGAAGCACGCCGCCGGCACCGCCACCGCCAGAACCACCACCGCCACCGCCACCGACTACGAGGTAGCTAACCTGAGTGATGCCAGTTGGAATAGTGACTGAATAACTTGCGGTTGTAAGGAATTGAATGACGCAGTTGCTTCCGACAACGCTCACTGAAACTGAGTTGGTATCGATCGTGGTCGAGCCACTAGAAATACTGATAGGGCAAATATTGTTTGAGTCAGAGATGGTCGCGGTATTAGCGCTTGCGGGTGTGAACGATTGCGATAATGATGGTGTGACTAACATTGCAAGGCCCAACACCAACGTTAACGGGCGGGCAATTTTGCTCTTGTTGTTAGTCCAATTCATGCCTCAATTCTCACACCCTTCGCCCGATAAGGACGACTGAAGTAGAGAATTCAAGGCAAATTGCGAGTGAAGCAGCAGAATGAGACTAATTATCTAGTAATTAGACCTCAATAACGACAGGAACGATCATTGGCTTGCGACGATGCTCTTCTCCAACCCAACTACCAACGGTGCGGCGAAGCACTTGTTGAAGTTGGTGGGTGCCGTTAATGCCATTTGCCACTGCCTTCGCAAGGGCCTTTTCGATCATCACCTTTACTTCGTCGAAGAGCGCCTTATCTTCGGTAAAGCCACGGGCATGTATATCTGGACCGGCAACAACTTTGCCCGTCTGCGCATCCACGACGACGACTACTGAGATAAATCCTTCTTCACCAAGAATTCTGCGATCCTTCAATGAATCTTCGGTGATCTCACCGATGCTATGGCCATCGACATAGACAAATCCCACTGGAACTGCGCCAGCGACATCTGCGTATCCATCATGCACATCGACCGCGATGCCATTATCGACAACGATCGTATTGGTGCGAGCCAGACCGGTCTTCATCGCAAGCTCAGCATTGGCACGCATATGGCGCCACTCACCATGGATTGGCATCACATTCTTTGGCTTCACGATGTTGTAGCAGTACAGAAGTTCTCCTGCTGCTGCGTGGCCAGAGACGTGAACGAGCGCATTGCCCTTATGGATGACCTCTGCGCCGAAACGAGTCAGCTCGTTGATCACGCGATAGACCGAGTTTTCGTTACCCGGAATCAGTGATGAGGCCAAGATGACTGTGTCACCCTTGCCGACTCTGATCTGGTGGTCGCCATTAGCCATACGCGAAAGCGCAGCTAGCGGTTCACCTTGAGAACCCGTGCAGATCAAAACAATCTTGTCGCCATAGTTATCAATATTCTTGGCATCAACGATCAAACCTTCGGGTACATCGAGATAGCCAAGATCCTCGGCCAGCTTCATATTGCGAACCATGCTACGACCAACAAAAGCCACTTTACGATCGTGCGCAATTGCGATGTTAAGAATCTGTTGAATACGGTGAACGTGCGAAGCAAAAGAAGCAACGATCACACGACGCGAAGTAGATCTAAAGGTTCGATCAAGCGCAGGGATGATGTCGCGCTCTGATGTCGTAAATCCAGGTACATCGGCGTTGGTGGAGTCGGTCATAAAGAGATCGACGCCCTCTTCACCCAATCGAGCAAAGGCGCGTAGGTCGGTAATGCGGCCGTCGAGCGGCAGCTGATCCATCTTGAAATCGCCAGTAGCCAGAATGAGGCCGGCATCGGTACGGATTGCAATTGCAAGCGCATCTGGGATCGAGTGATTTACTGCGATGAACTCGAGTTCGAATGGGCCGAACTTCTGCTTCATGCCAGCCTTTACCTCAACCAGTGGCGCGGTAATGCGGCGCTCTTTGAGTTTAGCTTCGGTAAAGGCAAGCGTTAATTTCGAGCCAATAACCGGAATATCTGCACGCTCTTTGAGCAGGTATGGGACCGCGCCGATATGGTCTTCGTGGCCATGGGTAAGCGCTAAGCCAACAACATCTTTAAGGCGATCTCTAATATAGGAGAAGTCCGGCAGGATGAGATCGATACCTGGTTGATTCTCTTCTGGGAAGAGAACACCGCAGTCGATAATCAAGAGCTTGCCTTCGTACTCGAAGACGGTCATGTTGCGACCGATCTCGCCCAATCCACCTAGCGCTACTACGCGCATTGTCTTAGGGGCTAGCTTTGGTGGATATGGTAAATCTGGGTGAGGATGATTCATTAGTTAAGTGTTACTCCGCCTGCTTGTAGGTCCTCCCGCAATTGCGCGATCTGCGCATCGGTGGCATCGACAAGTGGCAAACGTGTGTACCCACCAGGTAGGCCCATCAATTCGAGTGCGGCCTTAGTCAATATCGCACCTTGGGTGCGGAAGGTTCCGGTGAATACCGGTAATAATTTTTGGTGGATCTCAAGTGCGGTAAGTGCATCGCCGGCGAACCAGGCATCGAGCATCGCACGAAGTTGTAATCCAACTGTGTGGCCGCAGACTGAGACAAAACCGACCGCACCAATCGAGAGAAGTGGGAGGTTGAGGATGTCATCGCCGGAGTAGACCGGAAGGCCGGTACGTTGGATTACCCAAGAAGTCGATGCAGGATTTCCTTTAGCATCCTTGAGCGCAACAATATTTGGAACTTCAGCTAAGCGACAGATCGTATCTTCCTCAATTGCAACACCGGTGCGACCAGGGATGTCGTACATCATGATCGGCAGATCGGTCGCGTCGGCAACGGCGCGGAAGTGCGCTTCGATACCAGCCTGAGGTGGCTTGTTGTAATACGGGGTGACGATCAAGAGTCCGTCAGCGCCGGCTTCTGCGCAACGCTTTGATTGTTCAACAGTATATGAAGTCTCATTATCGCCAGCACCGGTAAGAACTTTGACGCGGTCACCAACGGTACTTTTTACTACTTTAATAATCTCAAGCTTCTCGGAGCTCTTGGTGGTTGGGGCTTCTCCAGTGGTGCCATTGACGGCAATCGCATCATGGCCGGTATCCGCTAAATGCTGTGAGAGTTTAGCTACGCCATCCCAATCGATAGATCCATCCTTCTTGAAAGGAGTCACCATTGCGGTGATCAGGCGACCGAAAGGCGCGTGGATCTGAGTCGTGGGTCTATGCGAGCTGGACATAGGTGTAACCCTACCTCGTTATGGCGCGATTCGACCAGACTTTTGGAAGGCGCCGTATGTAATCGGCATCAGCTTCGCAAAATGCGCTTCCATTTGTTCTGCCACCATCTCAATTTCACGTTGTGGGTAGCTTGGGAAGTGCGATCCTTCGTGAGAGGTGCGTAGTGAGAGAAAATTCATCAGCGCGCGTGCATTCATAGTGACATACATTGATGAGTAGAGCGTTACGGGCAGAACTGCGCGAGCGACCTCGCGAGCGACACCGGCATCGAGCATCTTGGTGTAATTCTCATAAGCAACCGTCGAACTCTCTTTAATTGCATTGACGGTTAACTCGTACTGCTCTGGTGTTCCTTCAATAAATGTATACGCCCCAGCTTTGCCGATCTGCACTAACTTGCGATCTTTGCTTGGAATGTAAAAAGTTGGGCGGAGTTCACGATAGCGACCAGATTCTTCGTTATAGGAAGCGATTCGGTGGCGCATAAATTCGCGGAAGACAAAGATCGGGGCTGAAACAAAGAAGGTCATAGACGTGTGCTCGAACGGTGAGCCATGACGCTCGCGAGCTAGGTAGTTGATCAGTCCCTCTGCTCGAGTGGCATCGCTATCGACATCATCGAGCGATTTATCGCCAGCCGTTGAGACGCGCGCAGCCCAGATCACATCAGAGTCACTCGCGCTCGACTTTACGAGCTCGACCGTCATATCTTCGCGAAAGACGATCGGAAAGTGTTCCTGCTTCTCTGGTTGTGCTGTAGTCATAGTCGTGACCCTACCGATTGGGGCCATAAGTTGGCGGGATTAAGGCAGAATATCGGCGTGTCAATCAAGCGTGACTCCATCTCGGTAGGCGTAGCTGTCGGCGCTGCTGGCGCCGCCTTCGGCGCGGTCGCTGTGGCCAGCCACTTCTCAGTTCTCCAAGCCTGCCTCCTCTCACTCCTTCTCTTTTCTGGTGCATCACAATTTGCGCTCTCCACGATCATGGCCAGCGGTGGAAATCCGTGGAGCGCAATCGTTACCGGCGCATTCTTGGGAAGTCGCAATGGCCTCTATGGAATTCGGATGGCCGGTCTCTTGCAGAACCGTGGTTGGCGACGTGTGGTTGCAGCGCAAATCACGATCGATGAATCAACCGGTATGGCGATCGCACAAGAGAATATTGAAGACTCTCGAATCGCCTTTTGGTATACCGGCTTTGGCGTCTACTTCTTCTGGAATCTCTTTACGCTTCTTGGGGCGTTGGGAGCAAAGGCGATCGGAAATGCCGCAGCTTGGGGCTTGGATGTCGCTTCGCCTTCAATATTTGTCGCGGTGCTCTGGCCACGGCTTCGTGAGCGAAAGCCACAGCTGATCGCCGCCATCGCCATCATCTGGGCGCTAGCAATCACCAGGATTGTTCCGGTTGGTGTTCCTATTCTCACCACCGTCTTCATTGCCATCTTTGCGGGGTGGAATTAAATGAACTCATCGTGGCTAGTGGTCATCGTGACGAGTGCGGCGGCCTTTGCGCTTAAATTTGTGGGCCATCTCATTCCAGAATCAGTACTGGCCAAGCCACGGATTGAACGCATCACCAACATGATTCCGATTGTCTTGCTCAGCGCCTTGATCGCGATGCAGACCCTGACCGAGAAAACCAAGTTAGTGATCGATCACCGGCTCGCTGGGTTGAGTTTTGCCATTGTTGCCGTAATAGCAAAGTTGCCATTCCCCCTTGTGGTGATTGGGGCAATGGCAACTTCGGCAATCGTTTATCGCTTTGGATAACGAGAATTTCTTAGAGGATTGAGAGCGCCTCAAGCTTTGCTTCGAGATCGAGATCTGATGGCTCGGTCATATGTGTACCGTCATCAAAGACGATGACTGGGATTGACTTCGCTCCCCCGTTGATTTCGATGACCTTGTCGGCAGCTGAGAGATCAGCCTCTACATCGATATAGGTATAAGCAACGTTGTGCTCATCGAGATAGCGCTTCGAGCGGCGGCAATCTCCGCACCAATCTGCGCCGTACATTGTGATACGTGGATCTGACATCTGCTGCTCCTTTGGTTGGTGCGTATAAAACTACTTGAGATTAAGGAAATGTTCTAGGCCAAATGTGAGGCCTGGCGTCGTCACAACTTTGCGAACACCAAGCAGTACGCCGGGCATAAAGCCGGTGCGATCTATTGAATCATGACGAATCGTGAGCGTCTCGCCGGTATCACCCAAGATCACTTCTTGATGGGCGACTAATCCGCGAAGTCGTACCGAATGCACTGGCACATCGCCGACCTTTGCACCACGTGCACCTGGTAGCGCCGTTGTTGTGGCATCTGGCATGGCCGCCTTGTTGACCGACTTTCGAGCTTCGGTAATCAATTCTGCGGTGCGAGCTGCGGTACCTGATGGCGCATCAGCTTTATTTGGATGGTGGAGTTCGACGATCTCCACGGATTCGAAATACTTAGAAGCTTCTGCTGCAAACTGCATCATGAGGACTGCGCCGAGTCCAAAGTTTGGGGCGATCAACGCGCCGACTGTTGGGTTTGCTGCAAGCCAGGCACGAACTTGAGCCAGCTTTGCTTCATCAAATCCAGTGGTTCCTACTACGACGCTAATGCCATGGTTAATTGCGAATTCAAGGTTGCTCATCACTGCATCTGGGTGAGTGAAGTCAACGACTACTTGCGCACCGGCGCTCACGAGGTTCTCCATGGAATCGCCAAGGTCAACAGTAGCGACTAGCTCTAGATCACTGGCAGCGTTAATCGCTTCTACAGTGGTGGCACCCATGCGACCTTTTGCACCCAGGACTCCGACTTTGATGCTCATGCAATCACCTTTTCGAATTTGCTTACGCTCTTAAATGGACCTACGAGGGCAAGAGTAGATGGAGCAGGCAAGATTGCGGAAGCAATCGCCTTGATCTCGTCGGAATTAACTCGTTGAACCGATGCCAAGATCTCGTCAAAGCTCATAATTTCGCCGTAGACCAGTTCGCTCTTACCGATTCGGCTCATCTGTGACCCGGTGTCTTCTTGACTTAAGACGAGGGATCCCGAGACCGAACCCTTGGCGCGTGAGATCTCTTCGTCGGTCAGACCATGTGCCGCAACATCCAAAATCACATCACGAATGATCTGAGTAACCTCTACCGCCTTGTTGGGTTGGCACCCTGCATAGAAGGCGAGCGAACCAGAGCCAGAGAACTGTTGGCCATAGGCATACACGCTGTAGGCCAAACCACGCTTCTCGCGAATCTCTTGGAAGAGGCGAGATGACATTCCCCCACCTAGCGCCGAGGCGAGAATGCTCATCGCAAAGCGACGCGGATCATTGCGATCAACACCTTCGACACCTAAGAGCAGATGTGCTTGCTCGCTCTTTCGCTCAATAAGTCCGACCGTTCCAACACCTGGAGTCTTTACTTTAGGTGCGTTACGAAGCGCAGGTTTTGCATCTGGCACATCCAGAAAACCATCGCGCGAGAGCGCTTGCTCTACTAGCTTGACGACCTTCTTGTGAGAGATGTTTCCAGCAACCGCAACGACGATATCTTGCGGGCGGTACTTTTTCTTGTAATAGTTAAAAACGGCAGATCGCGAAATCGATTTGATCGACTCGACCGTGCCTAGTACTGAGCGACCCATCTGGGTGTCACCGTAGTAGGTCTCAAGAAAGAGATCGTGGACTAGATCCGATGGGTCATCGTCGCGCATCGCGATCTCTTCAAGTACAACGCTGCGCTCAGAATCAACATCGGAGGCCTTCACGATGGATGAGGTAATGAG
>CAIZGZ010000003.1 GCA_903932695.1 uncultured Actinomycetes bacterium
CGTCTTTGGTGGCGATCCTCAGAAGGAAGAGGCTCGATACCAGTTGAACTCGGTAGCCGAGATGGATTGGTGGAGTGTCCCATCCGGAGCTGTCATCTTTAATGCCGGTGTGAACCTATGGAGTTGCAATCTTGGTGATAGTTGCGGGATGGCGACTGTCGACTCTCAGACTAGGGATGCAATGGATACCATCACGGTCAATGTTCTCAACACCTGGTCGAAGAAAGTCGATATCAAGAGCCTGGAGAAGTAGGGCTCTTTTCGGCGGTAGTTAGCTGCTGGAGAAGTAGGGCTCTTTCGGCGGTAGTTAGCTGCTGGAGAAGTAGAACTCTTAAAGCGGAAGTTGGTTGCTAGAGAATTGCGACAATCGCAGAGATCAGAAATGCAATGACGGTGCTTTGAAAGAGAATTCTTAGCGCCATTGCACGATCTGCAGCGCGAGCCTCTTTCGAAGCGACCCGCTCCACTTTTCCAAGTGCACCAAGGTTAAATACTCCGCTCAATCCAAACGCAAAGCAAAACTTCTTTGTGCTCTGTACTAAGCCCACCGAGAAGATCATCGCCGGAATAAAGACCGCGAAGTGAACGAGGTGTGAGGTGTGCGTAGCTAGAAGCGCAACCGTTGTAATAATTGTGAGAACCGCACCAAGATAAGCAACGCTTCGGCGGCGTTTAATCTCACTTGGCCCAATATTGCAGGTGCCGGGGATATAGGTCAGGTCAGAACTCATATGCCGATCCTAATAATTAAAACTGTGGCTCGTGCTCTTCTTCGTCTGTGAAAACCTCGTGGTTATCGTTGGTGCTATTCGCTATCCATGAGAAGAGGGTTTTGAGCGCGCCGAGAAGGACGAGGAGAAAGGCGAAGAAAGCTAGAGTCCGCTTGAGCGCTTTAAACATGTGCTAAATGTACCCCCAAGGTCTGGTTACTCGCGCGATGGCATCTGGAGCGCTTGGTCGATGTCGCGCCAGAGATCCTCGACGTCCTCAATTCCCACCGAGAGCCGGACCAGATTTGTTGGGATGGTTGGACTCTCCGCGCTCCAGCGGTGACGTCGTTCCCAGAGCGATTCAACGCCACCAAGAGAGGTTGCAAAGGCGACCAGCCTCGAGGCCTGACATACTCGATCGGCGGCTTCTGGACCGCCCTTTACCTCAAACGAGACGACCGCTCCGAAACCCTTCATAAAGCTCGCGGCAGTTGCGTGGTGCGGATCGTTGGGCAGCCCCGGGTAACGAACTCGCTCAATTGCAGGATGGCTCTCAAGTCGGCGTGCCAATTCAAGTGCGTTGCTCTGAGCCCGCTCCATGCGCAAACCCAGGGTACGGATACCGCGAAGCGCAATCCAGCACTCAAACGGACCTGGGATCGCACCGGCTAATTTGCGAACATCTGAAAGTCGACCATAGAGAGCGCTGTCGCGAGTCGAGATCGACCCAAGAATGACATCGCTATGTCCGGAGATGTATTTAGTCAGAGAATGAATCACAACGTCAGCACCGAGCTCGAGTGGCTGTTGGACCATCGGTGTGGCAAAGGTGTTGTCCACTGCGACACCGACATTGATCGACTTCGCTGCCGCAATAATCGTGGGTAGATCTGCAACTTCAAGCGCTGGATTAGTGGGTGACTCAATCCAGAGCAGCATCGCTCCTTTTATCTCCTGTAAAACTTCTTGCGTATCTGCAATATCGACGTACCTGACTTCAGCCATCCCTGAATCTTGCGCCTTCTTGAGCAGCGCCATGGTTCCGGTGTAGCCATTTCGAGAGGCGACAATCACTGCGCCCTTTGGCAAGATCGAGAGCATGGCTGAGATTGCAGCCATTCCAGATGCGTAGACCAAGGTCTCGCCGCCCTCAAGTGAACTAATAGCTTCTTCCAGCGCACTCCATGTCTGATTACCATACCTCCCATAACCAACCTGACCTGGCGCGATATAGGTGGAGTTCAGATCAATCGGAGTATTTACTCCAGCATCTTCAGTGCGAGCTGGGCGACCGGCCGCCACTACGCGAGAGTTTGGCGCTAGCGATGTCAGCGGTAGATCTGAATGGGAAGAGCTCTGATTCTCATGCATAAGACGAGCCTAGCAAAGCCCACCTGCACACTCGCCTCAATCCAGAGTGATGCTTAATCCAGAGCAGTCCTCGCCCTGGGCAAGCCTCAATCCACCTCGGAAGATCGAGCCTTGCTCTTCCAGAGACTAAGTCCGGTGGTGATCGCCAGCGTCAGGAGCACAAAGCCTAGGCTAAAGCTGAGTGAGATATTGGGGATCTTAATCCCCCAGACTTTGGTGTGGTGTTCGCCTAACGCTGCTTCAAAGAGCAGCTTGAGGCCAATAAACCCTAGGACAACCGCCAAGCCTTCGCTCAGATAAATTAATTTATCCATGAGATCGCCGATTAAGAAGTAGAGCTGGCGCAGACCCATCGAGGCGAAGATCGTCGCAGTAACGATCACAAATGGATTTCGGGTAAGGCCAAAGATTGCGGGGATGGAATCAAAGGCAAATACCAGATTTGTCATTGCAATCGCGATCAAGGCAATCACGGAGACTGAGAAACCTCGCTTGCGCATCAGTGTTAAAAATCGACCCTCTTTCCACTCTTCTTCTTCGCTCTCACGAAAGAGTTTGATGGCGGTATAGATCAAGAAGCCACCGAAGATATAGAAGATCCATTCAAATCGATTAATCAGCGCAGAACCACCGGCGATAAACACGCCACGTAAGACGAGCGACGAGATGATTCCGGCAAAGAGCACAATCTCTTCCCGTTCTTTCGCGACTTTCAAACTCGTCATGATCAAGATCAAAACAAAGAGGTTGTCGAATGAGAGCGAGTATTCGGTGAGCCAGCCGGCAAAAAACTCAGTTCGAGCCCGAGGCGTAGACCAGATGCCAAGAGTTGCTCCGAAGATAATCGCTGCGGTGACATAAAAAGCGGTCCAGAGGGCAACGCTCCGGAGATTGGTCTTGTTATGACGGTTGCGAAAGGCCATCACGAAATCTAAGAGCAGTACAGATCCAAGCACCCCGAGTGTGATCACCCATGCGCTCATACTCGTTGTGTTGGTAATCATCTCCACTAGTCTAGTAAATCTGATGGAAACAATGGCCCCGCAATCACCATGCCCGTATAGATAACCTCTCGGTACGGGTAGATTTGGGCACATGGCCCTGACCTCCCAAGAAGAGATGGCAACCTTGGTGCGAAGAATCGCCAAAACCGACCCAGCTTTTAAACCCATCATCAAAGCCGCGCCGCTCTGCACGATCAACTCAAAGCGACCAACCCGTACGCATTACGAGACTCTTGTCACCTCGATCATCTCGCAGCAGCTTGCTATCAAAGCGGCAGACACAATCCGTGAGCGAGTGCGGATTTTGGCGGGCGGAACGATCGAGGCCGAAGAAATTGCTGCGCTCTCATCGGATCAACTCCGAGCAGCCGGAGTATCTGGTGCAAAGATTCGTGCAATTGGTGAACTCACCGAAAGCACGCTCGCGGGAAGTATTAACTTTAAGAAATTTTCTAAGATGAGCAATGAGGAGATTTCAGCAGAGCTCACCGCGCTCTGGGGAATCGGTCGATGGACGGTTGAGATGTTCTTAATTTTTCATCTAGGCAGACTGGATCTCTGGCCAGTTGGCGACCTAGCGGTGCGACGTGGCTGGGAGAAGATTCACAAACTCGATGAGTACATCGACCCCAAGGAGCTTGATCTTCTGGGCGAACAATTTACTGGCGCGCAGAGCGTTGTTGCTTGGTATTGCTGGCGCGCAACCGAAGGAGAGAGTTCGAACTGGTAGCCGAACTTAGGATGTAGCTACTTGCGGGAAAGCGACTCCGGTTGAAGAGTGGCAGTCATAGCCATTGGGATTCTTCTGAAGATACTTCTGGTGGTACTCCTCTGCTGGCCAGTATGTAACTCCAGTTCCATCCATAATTTCGGTGCAGATCTCATCCATGCCTTGTTCTGCGAGCGCCGCATTGTAAATATTTCGGGAAGCGAGCGCCTCGGCAGCTTGAGCATCAGATGTTGTGAAAATTGCACTGCGGTACTGGGTACCGATATCGCCACCTTGTTTATTGAGCGAGGTGGGATCGTGCATCGTCCAGAACTCTTCGAGCAGTCGGTGATAGCTGACAACACGTGGGTCGTAGCGAACCTCGACCATCTCGGCATGCCCGGTCTTGCCAGTGCAGACCGCCTCGTAGGTTGGTTGTGGCGTGGTTCCGCCCATATAGCCAACTGAGGTATGAATAACTCCAGGCAGATTCCAAAATCGACGCTCTGCTCCCCAGAAGCAACCCGTTGCGAAATATCCCACTTCTAATTCTGAGCTCATGGCGCAATTCTTTCACTGATACCCTTGCGCTGGCGACTCAAGCCCTCGTAGCTCAGTGGATAGAGCACCGCCCTCCGGAGGCGGGTGCGCAGGTTCGACTCCTGTCGGGGGCACTTTCACTCTTTAGTTGAGTTTGGTTGGTTGACTCGGGCTCGAATCAGTTGGGCTCGCCATCCATAACTTTCTCAGGAATCTTTTAGTGTTTCTCCTTGTTATACGGGGTGCAGTGCGAGAGAATACGTCTGTATTCAACGCTCCATCTATGAAAATTCTCCCTTTGAGAGCTTCTTGAGGTTTTTTGAGCGTGAATCTAACTTCCCTACCTTGAAGGAGATCTCCGATGGATTGGCGCCACGAAGCTGCCTGCCGCGACGAAGACCCAGAGCTCTTTTTTCCCATTGGAAATACTGGCCCAGCCCTCGCTCAGATTGAAGAG
>CAIZGZ010000004.1 GCA_903932695.1 uncultured Actinomycetes bacterium
TAACGCGCTCTGCATTGGCCGGGGCGAACTATTTACGCTCGCACCATGTCAAACCTGCAACAGATCGGTGCAACCGGAGAGCAGCTTGTTGTCGATCACCTGATTCAATCCGGATTGATCATCATTGAGCGAAACTGGCGTATCCGCGGCGGTGAGATTGATATCGTTGCGCGCGACCAAGGAGTTCTTGTCTTTGTCGAAGTAAAGACCCGCACAAGTAGTCGTTATGGCCATCCGCTAGAGGCGATCGATAACAAGAAGGCGCATCGATTACAGCGATTAGCTCTTGGTTGGATCGCGATGCACGATTCGTGGGGGAGTGATTATCGAATCGATTGCGCTGCCGTCTTCTTGCGATCGGGAATGAATGCGGAGATTGATTACCGCAAAGGCGTGCTGTAATGGCGATCGCTAAGGTCAAGAGCATTGCGTTACTCGGCTTACAAGGACATCTGATTGAGGTCGAGGTGGATATCACCGAAGGGCTGCCCGGTTACACCTTGTTGGGGTTGCCGGATGCAGCGCTCTCGGAATCACGTGAGCGGGTGCGATCAGCGATTATCAATTCGGGTGCACCGTGGCCCAACAAGCGAGTGACCGTCTCACTCTCACCTGCCTGGTTGCCTAAGAGTGGATCAAGCTTTGATGCGCCGATCGCGATCGCCTTACTTCTCGCTCAAGGTGTCATTGCCGAAGGTGCTCAACGAACTCTTGAAAAGACGATCATCATGGGTGAACTCTCACTCGATGGCGGAATTAAGTCCGTGAGAGGTATTTTGCCGGCTTTGCTTTCAGCGGTGCGCGAAGAGATCACCGATGCAATGATTCCAGCTGCAAATATTCAAGAGAGCATAGCTGTTGAAGCGATAGCTTCGGTGGGGTGCGCAAGCTTGAGTGAAGCGATTGCTTTTCTCAATGAAGGCGTTGTTCCCGACGCATTGGCGCAGGAGTGGCAACCCGACGAGCCGACAGAGATCGATCTCTCGGATGTCATCGGGCAACCTCGAGCGCGCTACGCACTTGAAATTGCTGCGATCGGTGCGCATCACCTCTTGTTGATTGGTCCGCCAGGTACGGGAAAGACCATGCTGGCGGAGCGGCTGCCAACGATCATGCCACCGCTCTCGCCACAAGCCCGACTCGATGTTGGTGCGATTCAATCCATTGCAGGCCTGCTCAGCCCGAAAGCTTCGCTCTCATCTCAGCCGCCCTTTGTCGCGCCTCATCACACCACAACAGCGATTGCCATGATCGGTGGCGGGGCACATGCCATCAGGCCTGGCGCGTGTTCACTTGCGCACGAAGGTGTGCTCTTCATTGATGAAGCCCCCGAGTGTCGCCCCGGCGTGCTCGATGCACTCAGGCAGCCACTCGAGTCGGGTGAAGTCACTATCGCCCGAACCGCGGGAACAATTACCTATCCTTCGCGCTTTCTCTTGGTCTTAGCCGCAAACCCATGTCCCTGTGGCAAATATACCGGTCGGGGACTGGCCTGCACCTGCTCGGCGCTCTCCATCCGCCGCTACCTTCAACGAATGTCTGGCCCAATGCTGGATCGAATTGATATTCGAACCTTTGTTGAAACGCCAAGCCGAAGCGAGATGGCAAGTGGTGAGAGCGGTGAATCGAGTGAGGTTGTTCGGCAGAGAGTGGCGACGGCGCGAACTATTGCTATGGAGCGATTCTCTGATTGCACGTGGAAGATCAACTCACAGATCCCAGCCAGTGCGCTACGGCATCGCTTTCGAGCGAGCAAACCCGGAATGGTATTTCTCCATAACGAACTTGAGAGTGAACGATTGAGCGCCAGAGGTTTTCATAAAGTCTTACGAGTCGCTTGGTCGGTGGCGGACAGCGCTGCACATGATCTTCCTACTCAAGAAGATGTGGAGATCGCCTATCAGCTACGCGAAGGCGCCGATCTCCTGTGAGTGGCGTTACTGAGGCACAGGCTTACCTCACCCTCCTTGGACTCTTCGAAGGTGGATCAGAGCGATGGAGTGCGTTGTATGCGAAATATGGCGCCGTTGAATTAGTGGCGAGAATTCGGTCAGGGGAGTACATCCAAGAATCCAAGAGCGGTGCGCTATTGCAACAGAAGGCGATCGATTTTGATAGCGAAGCAAAGCTGCTCGAACTAGAGAAGAGCGGTGCTTACTTAATCACCCGAGCGGATCTTGATTGGCCAACTGCGCTCAACGACTTGGTCGCGCCACCATTTGCTCTTATTGGTCGTGGAGACCGCACTACTCTTACCGAACTCTCACGCTCACTTGCAATTGTCGGGACTCGAAACCCCACACATTATGGAGTTCGAGTAGCCGGTGATTTTGCCGCAGGAGCCGTTGATCGCGATTGGTTAGTGGTGAGTGGTGGCGCACTCGGAATTGATTCCGCTGCTCACCGTGGTGCTCTGCTCGCAGAAGGAAGAACGATCGCGATCTTGGGATGCGGCGTTGCCACCAACTTTCCATCCAGCAGCGCACGACTCTTTGATGAGATCCGCGAGAGCGGGCTACTTTTGTCGGAGGTCCTACCTTATGTCCACGCCATTCCAACGAGATTTCTGATTCGAAATCGTCTCATCGCCGCGATTGCTCGCGCCACCTTGGTAGTGGAAGCCGCCTTTCGAAGCGGCTCCCTTCGCACAGCGCGAGATGCCAGTGAGATCTTTCGCCCGGTCTTTGCCGTTCCCGGCCCGATTACCTCTCCCACGAGTGATGGCTGTCATCGACTAATCGCGGAGCGAAGAGCTGAATTGGTCTGTTCGATAGGAGATCTGATGGAGTTACTCACGCCATTGGCTTAACTAGCCCATACTCTGCGAGAATAGCCCGATGAGCGACACCGAAAAGCACGATCACCGCGCAGGTTTTGTAGCGGTCATTGGTCGCCCTAACGTTGGCAAGTCCACATTAGTCAATGCGCTCGTGGGCAAGAAGATCGTGATCACCTCGCATCATCCCAACACCACCCGTAACCCGATTCGCGGAATCATCTCCAAGCCTGATTTTCAGATGATCTTGGTCGACACCCCAGGAATTCATAAGCCAAAGACTTTGCTCGGAACTCGTCTGAATACGATGGTGACCGAGAACTTAGAATCGGTTGATGCCGCACTTCTCTGCCTTCCGGCAGATGAAGCGATCGGTGCTGGTGATGAATATATCGTTAAGCAATTAGGGCACATCCGCCATCTCTATATTGCGGTGACCAAAGTTGATACCGCGAAGAACGATTCGTTGATTGGCAAGCTCGCCGAAGTTGCAGAATTTATTGCTCGCACGGGAATTACGGTGGATGAGATCGTTCCGATCTCCGCCAAGAACTTGGAGCAGACCGATCTCCTCATGGAGTTATTAGTAAAAGCGCTTCCAAAGTCACCTTCTCTCTATCCAGAAGATATCGATACCGATCAAGCGACCGAACTTCACATCACCGAACTCATCCGCGAAGCCGCGATCCAGGATCTCTTTGAAGAGTTGCCGCACTCGGTAGTTGTGACGATCGATGAGATGAGCAAGCGAGATGGTAAGAATTTCTACGACATCCACGCAACGTTGCACGTAGAACGTGACTCTCAAAAAGGAATTTTGATCGGCCCCCAAGGTTCACGTCTCAAAGATATTGGAATGCGCGCGCGTGCCGGTATCGAAACTTTTATGGATGCAAAGGTCTACCTCGGCATTCACATTAAAGTCTCCAAAGAGTGGCAGCGCGATCCTAAGGCGTTGGCACGACTTGGTTTTTCAGAGCGTAGTTAAGCGCTCTTTCTACTCGCGTAATACGAACCGACGAGCACCAGTGGAAGTCCTAGGATAATTCCAAGGGTGAGAGGTTCATGCAAGAAGATGATGCCCAGGACTACCGCCAGAGCCGTATTAGGGTAGGTAACGAGCGATGCACGGGCTGGTCCAAAATCGGCCATCACCTTGAAATAAAGCGCAAAGGCGAGCGCCGTAGGGAAGATGCCAAGCGCAATGGTCGCCTCGATTGCGTGAGCAGAGATCGCGTGATGCGGAAATTGAATGATCGCAACCGGTAGATAGAGAATCGATGTAATCACCATTGCGACAGCGTTGATCGCCGCGCCGTCGAGCTCTGGCGCTTTGCGATGCATGATGGTGGGTGCACTGACGTAACCCAGAGTCGCGATTAAGACCATAATGATTGCGCCAATATTTTGATGGCCGCGAATGCTCTCAAGCCCAACGACCAAGACGACGCCGACAAAACCGAGCACCATCCCGGCAAGGCGTTTTGCGTGCCAGACGCTTTTATCGCCAAGAAGCGCCATCAAGAGGGTTGCCCAGAATGGAACGGTGGCGACCAAGAGCCCAGAGAGTCCAGATGCAATCTTTGTCTCAGCGGTTGAGATGAGCAGCCATGGGCCGCAGATCTCCAGGAGGGCGTAGAGAAAGATCCATGGAAAGTATGCGAGAGCGGGTCGTAGCGTGCCGCGATGGATTGAGTAGGGGATCAAGATGAGCGAGCCGATCACCACGCGCGAGAAGACAAGGAGGGCTGGCGTCAGCTCACCTGGTGCCACGGCTACCTTGATGAAGAGGTAGGGCAGGCCCCAGAGCACTCCGACCATCGAGAAATTTAGCCAACTGCGACGGGTCATAACTGCTCTCCTAGGTACATAGGAGAAGGGTAGACTGCGCCAGTCATCGTTGACGACACACTTGATATTCGAGCTATTTTGGAGCGAGAGATGCGTTTTGGAGTACTAACAGGTGGCGGAGACTGCCCAGGCCTCAATGGAGTTATTCGTGCGGTAGTCCGCAAGGGAATTAAAGAGTACGGCTACGAGTTCGTAGGTTTCCGTGACGGATGGAAGGGCCCACTCGAGGGACTCACCATGACACTTGATCTGCCAGCAACTCGCGGCATCTTGCCTAAAGGCGGAACGATCCTCGGCTCATCACGCACCAACCCTTTCAAGATCGAGGGTGGCGTCGAGAAGATTCAAGAGAATTTAAAGAAGCTCGGCATTGATGCACTCATTGCAATTGGCGGCGAAGATACGCTCGGTGTTGCAACCAAGCTCGATGCGCTCGGCGTCAAGGTTATTGGCGTTCCAAAGACCATCGATAACGATCTCAACAACACCGATTACACATTTGGCTTTGATACCTCGGTCAATATTGCAGTAGATGCAATTGATCGCCTCCACACCACCGCAGATTCACACCACCGCGCTCTCGTTGTTGAGGTAATGGGCCGCCACGCTGGTTGGATCGCGTTACACGCTGGTATTGCCGGTGGCGCTAGCGCAGTCTTGATCCCTGAAGTGAAGTTCTCGACCGATAAGGTCGCTGCGTGGGTCAACTCACGCTTTGCTGATGGTTTTGCGCCGATCATTGTGATTGCCGAAGGTGCGATTCCACAAGATGGCGATATGAAGGTGAAAGATCAGACACTCGACTCCTTCGGTCACGTCAAGCTATCTGGTATTGGCGAATGGCTTGCTCAAGAGATTGAAGCGAAGACCGGCAAAGAGACTCGCACCGTGGTCCTTGGTCATATTCAACGTGGTGGAACTCCAACTGCATTCGACCGTGTTCTCTCAACCCGATTTGGCCTCGCTGCAATCACGGCAGCTCATAACGGTGACTGGGGCAAGATGGTTGCTCTTCACGGCACAAAGATTGAGACCGTCCCGTTGGCATCTGCAACCGGCGAGTTGAAGTTGGTAGATCCTTCCTTGTACGCCGAGGCAGAGGTCTTCTTTGGATAATCTCGACACCTTATTCGACTCGAGCCTTGTGGCTGCACAGCAGCCACAATGGCCGGGTGGTCCACAAGGTGAAGCGGTAGCAAGCGCCGTAGCAACGCTCAAGAAGTTGCCACCACTGGTCTTTGCCGGTGAGTGCGACAATCTCAAAGAGAAGATCGCAGAAGCTGCTGCGGGAAGAGCATTCTGGTTACAAGGCGGCGATTGTGCTGAGACTTTCTCTTCAGCAACAGCTGATTCCATTCGCAATCGAATCAAGACTATTTTGCAGATGGCTGCGGTCTTGCAATATGCCTCAAGCATGCCGGTCATCAAGGTCGGTCGAATGGCTGGGCAATTTGCAAAGCCACGAAGCAACGACACCGAAACTCGCGGCGATGTGACTCTCCCTGCCTACCGCGGCGATGCGGTGAACGATATTGAATTTACACAAGCCGCTCGTCAACCAGATCCACAACGTCTGGTGCAGGTCTATAACACCTCGGCTGCCACTCTCAATCTGGTGCGCGCATTTACCCAAGGTGGATTTGCGGATCTTCGACAGGTGCATGAGTGGAACAAGGGATTTGCTAACGATCCACGCTTTGGTCAACGCTACGAACAGATGGCCAATGAGATCGGTCGCGCCTTAAATTTCATGGCTTCGGCCGGTGTAGATCCGGAGAGTTTCAAGAAGGTCGATTTCTATTCAAGTCACGAGGCGCTCATTCTCGAATATGAGAAGGCGCTCACTCGTATCGATTCACGTACGGGCAAGGCCTATGACGTATCAGGCCACTTTGTCTGGGTAGGAGAGCGCACCCGTCAGATGGATGGCGCTCACATGGACTTTGCCGCAAAGATTCATAACCCAATCGGAATCAAGCTCGGTCCTAAGACCACTCCAGAAGACGCGCTAGCGATGATCGCCAAACTTAATCCGACAAATGAACCCGGTCGCTTGACCTTCATTACCCGCATGGGAGCTGGGCTAATTCGCGAGAAGCTACCTGCTCTTGTTGAAGCGGTAACGGCATCTGGAGCACATGTGCTCTGGGTCTGTGATCCGATGCATGGCAATACCTACGAGGCGCCTTCGGGCTACAAGACGCGTCGATTCGACGATGTCATGGATGAAGTCCGCGGCTTCTTTGAGGTTCATAAGAAGCTCGGTACCCACCCAGGTGGCGTGCATATCGAGCTGACCGGTGATGATGTGACAGAGTGTGTCGGAGGCGGTGAGCAGATCTCGGAAGATGATCTCGCAAACCGTTATGAGACCGCCTGTGATCCTCGCCTCAACCACACCCAATCATTGGAACTGGCATTCCTGGTCGCGGAGATGTTGCGCGATCGCTAAAAGTTCTGAATGATATAGCTCTTCCAAAAGCACGCTTTCACTATTACTGTGAGGGCGTGCTTTTTACTTCTACCCACAAAACACCCGTGGGCCAGCTCTCGTTGATTGCAAGGGATCAGATTCTGCTCGCGGCTGGTTTTCGCGGGGTAGAGGATTTGATCGTCCGGCTCGATGAAGCCGATGCCCTCCTAGGATTTAAGAACGTTCGCAACATTCCCGTAATTAGTGAACTTGTTTCGGATTATTTCGATGGTGACCTCACTGCTTTCAACGGAATCAAGGTGCGCCAGCCTGGGGCAGAGTTCTCGCAAGCAATCTGGAAGGTGATGCGCAAGATTCCAGCGGGCAAGATGTTAAGTTATGCGGAGTTAGCAGCGCGTGCCGGCTCACCCGCCGCTGTTCGAGCCGCCGGAAGTGCGTGTGGTCGCAATTTGATCGCGCCGATTATTCCCTGCCATCGCATCGTGAAGACGGGTGGCGACCTTGGGAACTACGGATATGGGCTAGAGATTAAGCGTGCGTTATTGGAGTTTGAGGGCGCGATTTAAAAGTTCTGGCAGAACCTCGTTCACCTTCGCGACCTCCGCAGTGGTAATCCCAAGATGAGTAACAATTCGTAGGAAATTTGGACCTAGCGCGCTAGCTGCGATGCCAGCTGCTTTGAGATCGGCGTTGAGTTCGGCGGCACTGATCGGCAGTGAGCTGAGATCTAGGACCACAATATTGGTTTCAACATGCGCTGGGTTTGTGACGGCGGGGGTAACCGCAGCAATTGCGGCCGCAATCTGATGCGCTTTGGCATGGTCTTCTGCGAGGCGATCAATGTTGTGATCGAGTGCATAGTGTCCAGCAGCCGCCAAGATTCCAATCTGACGCATTCCTCCGCCAAAGCGTTTGCGCCAACGACGAGCAGAAGCTATTCGCGCTTTATCGGACAACATGAGCGAACCTACCGGTGCGCCAAGTCCCTTGGAGAGACAGACTGAGACCGTGTCGAAATGTGAACCGTACTCGAGAAATGAGACACCGCTCGCGACGTGAGCGTTCCAAATTCGTGCACCATCGAGGTGCATTGCCATTCCTAATTTCTTGGATTCGGCGCGTAACGTAGCTATCTCATCGATGGGTTGAACTGTTCCACCACCAAAGTTGTGAGTGTTCTCAACCGCAATTGCGGTCGTGGATACGAGATAAGGGCCGGAGTCTGGCCGAGCGATCTCTAGCGCATCACTTGCTCGGAGCAAACCACGAGGGGAGTGCCAGGTGCGGGTGGTGATGCCACTGAGTGCAGCACCAGCACCTAACTCAGCTCGAACAATGTGGGCGAAGGTTTCGGTCAGCAACTCTTCACCGGGTTGTACTAATTCTCGAATAGCTAATTGGTTCGCCATCGAACCAGATGGCGCAAAGAGAGCCGCCTCAAAGCCAAACATGGCAGCGACGCGCTCCTCGAGTGAGTTGACCGTTGGGTCATCGCCATAGACATCATCGCCCACAGGGGCGTCGAGCATTGCAGCTCGCATCTCTGGGGTTGGTTGTGTGACCGTATCCGAACGTAGATCAATCATGCCGATACCTCCTGGCGACCTTCGATTAAGACGATGAGGTAAAGACCGCCCATGACGAAAGCGCCACCCAGCAAGGTTCGCCACGTCATATGTTCATGTGAAAAAAGCACGCCAAAGATCGCGGCGAAGATGTATTCCAAGGTGAGAACTACTCCAACGGTGGTTGCGCTCATAAATGACTGAGTCCAGGTCTGAACCATAAAGGCGATCGCGCTGGCAAACACTGCGCAATAAATGATCGCGATCCATACCCCGTGATCTGGCGGCACTTGCAGACCATTTTTAGCAGAGGCGATCAGCGAGATAACCCCGACTGTGGCCATTTGAATCATCGTCAGCGCATATGCATCACGGCCCGGCGCCCAATGGCTCAAGGCAACAATGTGAAAGGCAAAGAGAATTGCGCTACAGAGAACGAGGAATTCGCCGATCCCGATACTCAAGCCATTGAGCGATAAGAAGGCGAGTCCAATTGCGGCCAGGCCGACGGCGACCCATTGACCTTTGCTGACGCGGTCCCTAAATATTCCAGCAGCAATCAGCGGCACAAAGACTGCGTAAAGCCCAGTGATAAAACCGGTCTTTGCGACAGTCGTTTGAGTGAGACCAAAAGTTTGAAAGAGGTAGCCGCCTCCGAGCAGCGCTCCGATTGCTACACCGCGCACCAAGAAGGTGCGGTCGATATGTTTAAAACTTTGAGGCCGGGCGATCGCCATCAAGAAAGCGGCGATGATGAATCGCCAAGCCAAGAATGAGTTGACGTCGCTTCGCGCCAAGGTATTTTTCATAATCGAAAATGTGCTACCCCAGACAAGCGCAACGCTTGCGAGAAGAACTAGCGGAAGGGTGTGGTTTTTACTCAACTTCACTTTCGCTTGCCACGCATCTTTTTGAGGAGTGCAATCTCTGCGCCGTGCTCGGGTTCTTGGCCAGGGGTCTCCAAAATCAGCGGGGCGTTCGCGACAGCAGGGTGGGCAATGAGCTCTTCAAATGCTTTGAGACCGATCTCGCCATCGCCCAAATTTTGGTGACGATCTTTGAGGGCGCCACAGATATCCATCGAGTCATTGGTATGGATCAACTTGATCCGTTCGATACCGACGATTGAGACGAGCAGATCAAGGGTTTCGGTCATCCCACCCTTTTTCGCGATGTCATGGCCGGCCGCAAAGACGTGGCAGGTATCAAGACAGACGCCGACTTTAGGATGCCATTCGAGCGCATCCATATATTTTGTGAGGTCATCAAGCTTCTTCACGAGTGATTGACCTTGGCCTGCGGTTGGTTCAAGCAGGAGCCATGGATCATCTTCTTTAAGTTTTTTGAGGACCGGCATCATGCCCTTGTTGATCTGTTTCCACGCTTTTTCGACGTGACCCTCGTCGACGGCAGAACCGGTATGAATCACGGTACCGAGTGCACCGATCTCGCGAGCACGCTTGAGCGAATAGGCGGTCGAGGCCACCGAATTTTCATAAGTGCTCGGAGTAGGCGAGCCAAGGTTAATTAAGAATGGCGCGTGGACGTAGACCGCGATGTCGAGCTCTGTCGCGCGATCGCTAAATGCCTTATCTGCCTCTGGGTTGGGATCAGGCATCGCCCAACCGCGGGGATTGGATGCAAAGACCTGGATCGCCTCGGCCTCGGTGGTTAAGGCGTACTCAATTGAGCGTTTGGCCATTCCTCCCGATGTTGGGGTGTGGGCACCGATGCGTGGACGATTGGCTGACAGGCTCATATCGCCAAGCCTATCTGATGGTGATCGTGACCAGAGATCCGCGTTTGACGCTCGTGCCAATTGCGGGCGAGACCTTAATGACGTGCAGCCCCTTGCCGATCTTCTTCACCGCTACTCGAAGCTGGAGATTTTCCAGCGCGGTAGTCGCGGCGGTTCGAGAGAGGGTCAAGACATTAGGGATAAAGACTTTGGCCGAACCTTGGGAGACGACGATCGTAATCGTTGTGCCAGCTGGAGCCGAAGTAGGTGCACTGGGGTTCTGCGAAATAACACTTCCCGCCGGGACGGTATCGCTAAAGCCGAAGATTGAGTTGACGACAAAACCGGCTGCGGTCAATTCGTTCTGCGCTTGATCACCGCTCATTCCAACATAGGAGGGAACCGTGATCGCACCAGCGCTCGCGCTTCCTGATGGTGATGGATTAGCACTTGCTGAATCGGTTGGAGTAGGAGTTGGGGTCGGGACTGGCGTCGGACCCCGCGAAATATAGAGCGATACGGTGCCGCCCTTTGCCAGATGTCCACCACCACCTGGGTTTGATGAGATCACCATTCCTGCCGGAATTGTTGGGTCGTATGCATTTGATGCAACGACAACTTTAAAACCGAGTCCTTCCAGGGTTGAGATCGCATCGCTCTTCGTGAGTCCTACGACGGAGGGGAGAGAAGCGCCGGCGCCAGGTCCAGCGAGTTCATACCAACCGCCAAAGATGAGTGCGAGAAGTAGCGCTACCGCGATCATCCGATTTCGACGTACGCGTCGTGAGCTCTTGCGACGAAGTTGAGCGGTCTTACTCATGCTCTCGTTTCCTATCGTGGTAGCAGCGGGAGTATCGATTGCTGGTTGAACCTTCATCGGAGTCGTTAACGTACGTACGCGTTGGGCGACGCTGTTACCGATTCGTACTTCTGGGCGTGAGCGCTTGGTGCGGGCACCGCTATTGACGGGAAGATCGAGCTCTAGGCTCAACTGCTTCTTTGAGGGATCAAGGCTTGCCGCGATTGCCTGCATGGCATCTTGAAGTTCTGCTGCATCTTTATAGCGCCGGTCTGGGTTTTGTGCGGTGGCTTTAAGTACGAGCGCATCTAATTCTGAGGGGATGGATGGTTCAAGAGTGCTGGGGGCAGCAATCGCTTCGTTGACATGTTTATATGCGATAGCGATAGGAGATTCGCCTTCGTGAGGTTTGCGACCGGTGAGCAGTTCGAAAAATACGATGCCTAGGGCGTAGATATCGCTGCGAGAGTCAGAGACGCCGCGTTGCACTTGCTCGGGCGATAAATAGGAGACGCTTCCTAAAATGATGCTTGATTCCACGGTCATGGTGGCGCCGAGTTGGCCACCTCTGGCAAGCCCGAAGTCGGCGATTTTGATTCGACCATCTTTGGAGATCAAGATATTTTCCGGCTTGAGATCGCGGTGTGTGATGCCAAGGCGATGGGCTTCGGCAAGCGCGCTCACAACCGGAGTCATATATTTGAGGAGATCGTTCGCTGACAATCTGCCTTGTTCGGCTAAGAGATCACGTAGGGTAAAGCCATCGATATATTCCATCACGATAAAGACAGCAGGTGAGCCCCCCGTATTCCAACCCTGATCTTGAATCGCAACCACATTTGGGTGGGTGATCGCTGCAGTCGCTTTGGCTTCCCGAATAAAGCGCTGCACAAATTCTTCGTCATTGGCCAGATGTGGGTGCATGATTTTCACCGCTACTGGGCGATCTAGGCGCATATCGATCGCCTTATAGATGCTGGCCATGCCACCGGTCGCAATCAACGATTCAAGTTGATAGCGCCCATCGATCATTTCGCCCGTCATATCTGACACGGCTAAATCCTAGAGGCTGCCCTGTCCGTTGACCTCGAAATCGGCCGCAAATAGCGTGCCTTCCGCTGCGAAGTGAGCTGCAGCATGGTCTGCGAATCGACGCATCTGCTCTTCAAAGAGATCAAGATCCGAAACAAGCCCGCCATCGCGCTCGATTACTCGACGTAGCCCGACGATAGGTTCGATCTCCACCCAGATTTTGCTATCGACAGATTCGCGAATGGAACTCTGACCCGAGCCAACACCTTCGAGAATAAGGTGATCAACCGGTGGAATCGTGATCTGGCTACCGGGCTGGCTTGTCTGCCAATCCCATGCTTGAAAGGTGATCTCTTCGCCCGCAAGATGTGCGGTAATTATCTGGGCAAGCACCGCGGTGAGTTCGGGGCCTAGTGGGTCCTGCCAACCACGATAGAGGTCATCCATATGAACGATGGCAACACTTCCTCGATCGGCAAAGCTCTGGGCTAAGTGATCTGCCAGAGTAGTTTTGCCAGCACCAGGCCAGCCATCAATCGATGTAATCACGTGCTGAGTTTATCGCGCGCGAATTGCTCGAAGGTAAGCAGGTAGAGCAACGCGCAATCGTCGCATCGTCGATGTCTTCGCTCGCTTATCAAAGATTTGACAGTCAATTTTCTCAATCTCATCCACAATTCCGCAGTAAAGCTCGCTGGCGGCTTCGATACATGCTCGACTTGCGGGTTCGAGCATCGCAATGCCAGGCGCCGCTTCACGTTGAAGTCTGCGAACACGTGCAATCTGAGCTTGCAATGCGCTCTTAATCTGAGGGGTCAGAATTCGCTCGTTGAGCATCTCATAGCTCACGCCGTGCTCGGCCAACTCTTGAATAGGCAAGTAGACCCGACCACGATCAAGATCCTCGCCGACATCACGGATGAAGTTAGCGAGCTGGAAGGCGATGCCTAATTTTTCGGCTGCTTCATACGCTTCAGGAGAGAGCGCGCCAAGAATCGGAACCATCTCAAGCCCAATCACCGCAGCACTCCCGTAGACATACTCCATGAGATCGTCATAGCTCTGATATTCACTCACCGATAGATCCATCGTCATAGAGTGAATGAACGCCTCAAAGTGTTCAATCGGAATTCCAAAGCGTGTGACGGTATCCACCAACGCCATACCGATTGGGTCATTGCTTGTACCTTTGCGCAAATCTTCGATGATGCCTGAGCTCCAAGCGCGGAGCACATCGGCTTTCTCCTGATCGGAGAGTGGAGATGCGAGGTCATCAACAATCTCATCCGCGTAGCGAGCAAAGCCATACAACGCATGGACAAATGGACGTTTCGCTTTGGGAAGCAGCAGGGTCGCTAAGTAGTAAGTCTTGCCGTGGAGCGAATTGAGTCGTTTGCACTCTTCATACGATGCGCGTAGCGCTGGGTCGGTAATCCCAGCCGCGGTCAATTCATCCATTACTTAATTTTGCCGACAATTCTTTCTGCTGCCAAACGGCCAGAGATAAGCACCATTGGGACGCCTACGCCA
>CAIZGZ010000005.1 GCA_903932695.1 uncultured Actinomycetes bacterium
AAAGCCAAAGGTGAGCGCTCCGACCAAGGCTCAGATTTCGGCGGCTCAAGCGGCGGAGAACGCAAAGGCTGCTGCAGCTGCAGCGGCGACCGCGAAACTCAGCGCTGCTACTAATCTCCTTCAACAACTCACCGCCGTTGCGGATAGCGCACGCGCAAAACTTGGGAAAGCGCAGGCCGCACTTGCAATTGCCACCGCAAAGGCAAATGCGGCGGCGGCACATGCTGCACAAACAGAAGTAGCGGTGCAAGAAGCTACAAAGACGATTGGTCGCATGGCGGCAAATGCCTACATGGCTGGTGGCGATTTCACGACAATGAACAGCGTCCTCAACGCAAATGGTCCACAGGATTTGATCGATCGAATCGGTGTACTTAATCAGGTTGGCGCATCGGATTCGGTTGCGCTTGCACGGTACAAGTCGGCGCTCATTGTCGCCCAAGCTGCGCAAGTGGCAGCGACCGCGGCCAAGGTCGTTCAAGCCAGCGCTACCGCAAAGGTTGCAGCAGCAAAGAAAGTGGCGGATGCCGCCCAAGCTGCGCAACAAGTCGAGGTCAATGCACTCAAAGCCGAACAGGCACAACTGCTCGCTGAGTTAGCGAAGGCACGTAACTTTAGAATTACATTGCAGCAACAGCTTGCGATGTCCCAACTCGAGCAATCGAGTGCAAACACCGCCGCGCATACTCCTGGTCAAGCCAAAGTCTGGCCAGATCGTCACTGGGGTGGACGTTCAACAATTCTCTCGACACCAACAATTCGTGCTGCAGCCGTTGCCTTTGCTCGGACTCAAGTCTTAGCGAGAAAGCCTTATGTGTGGGGCGCTGCCGGACCAAATAGCTTTGACTGCTCAGGTCTTGCCTATGCCGCCTATAAAGCTGCTGGGCTTGGCTTTCCTAACTGGCAGCGCGTAACAGCCGCGCTTTATTTTGTTGATACTCAAAGAGTCGCTTTGGCTGATCTTGTTCCAGGAGATCTGCTCTTCTATTCGTATGATGGAACGGTCCAGAATATTCATCACGTAACGATTTATGCTGGAAACGGAATGATGTGGGAGGCAAACTCCACTCGTACTGGTCTGCTCTATTCCAACATTTATAGCGTTCCAGGTCTGATGCCTTCAGGTGGCCGCGTTTAATTCTTATGTCGCAACTTCACGATGAGGAAAAGCGAGCGACGCTAGAGATTCGCAGAGCGGTGCGACCATGGGTAAAGAGTGCAACTGCACGAATTGCGATTGGTGTATCTGGTGGGGCGGATTCAATGGCGCTCGCTATCGGGACAATTCTTGAAGCGCGTGAAGCGCAGATTGAAGTCATCGCAGTAATTGTCGACCATTCACTCCAAGCAGGTTCGGCGCGAGTTGCACAATCTGCGGCTGATCAATTACTCACACACGGAGTAAGTAGAACCATCATTAAAAAGGTAGAAGTTGAACTTGTCGACGGCATGGAAGCTTCGGCGAGACGAGCTCGCTATGCCGCATTTGAGGAGGCGATTGCCGAAATCGCTCCAGATTATTTCTTCTTGGCCCATACTGAGAACGATCAAGCAGAGAGCGTTCTACTTGGTCTTGCTCGAGGTTCTGGAACAAAATCGCTCTCCGGCATGGCTGAGATCAATGGTCTCTATGTCCGACCGCTCCTTGGGGTAACTCGCTCCATCACCGAGTTGGTCTGTCAGGAGAATGGAATCCAAGCCTGGGCGGATCCACACAACCAAGACCGGAGCTATGCCCGAGTACGAGTCAGACTCGATCTCCTTCCCGCCCTCGAAGCCGACCTGGGACCAGGGATCACGGCTGCGCTTGCCAGATCAGCCAAGATTTTGCGCCAAGATAGCGATGCGCTCGACGGATATGCCCAAGCCTTCCTAACCGAGCGCAATCCGAACGATTTATCGGTCGAAGAACTCGCAGAATTGGCCCAAGCGGTCCGAATTCGGGTCCTCCGGGCGGCGATTTTTCAGGCTGGCGCCCCTTTGGGCTCGTTGAGCGCTGATCACCTAGCTCCGGTTGAGGCGCTGGTCACAGATTGGCACGGCCAAGGGGCGATTTCGCTCCCTGGTGGTGTGAAGGTCCGGCGAATTTCGGGCAGACTTTCGCTCTTGCAACAGAAGTAGTCTGGGGCTTACCCGCTACACCCAGGACCAATAAAAGGAGCATCGTGGATCTAGCAACAGTCACCGCTGATATCGAGAGAGTTGTCGTCACCAGCGAGGAGATCCAGACGCGCATTACCGAATTGGCACG
>CAIZGZ010000006.1 GCA_903932695.1 uncultured Actinomycetes bacterium
CTCGATCAGAGCTTTGGCATCGGCGAGCGTTCCAAAACGTGGATCGACATCGCGCGGATCTGAGACGTCGTACCCACCATCTTTATTCGGAGATTTATAGAAGGGGCTGAGCCAGATCGCATCAATCCCAAGGTCGGCGAGATATGGCAGGCCGGCGATCACACCTTGGAGATCACCCTCGCCATCGCCATTTGAATCACGGAACGAACGAGGATAAACCTGATAAATCACCGCGTCGCGCCACCAGATTTTCTTCACATTATTTTCTCCCATTTGGCCATCCCATCGCTAGCCGTTCAAAGGTAAGATCTCCACATGCCATTCATCGCGCGCCACGATTGTGTGATGTTCGACGGTAGAGAGATTTTTTACTACGACAGTGTCGAGCGTGAGCGCACCGCCGTCGATGGTCGTGAATTTGAAGAGCGTCCCAAGCCAGCCGAACTTCGACTCGATCTATTAACCAACGAGTGGATTGCGGTAGCTTCACATCGCCAGAAACGTGCATTCTTGCCGCCTAAAGAGTTATGTCCCCTCTGCCCCACCACTGGTCCACTTGCAACCGAGATCGCCGATAAAGATTTCGAAGTAGTCGTTTTTGAAAACCGCTCACCATCTTTTGCGCAACCAGATCCTGGTTGGCATATGGCTGAAAACTCCGGGGTGGAAACTGAAATCCACCAAGCTGCCGGTCGTTGTGAGGTTGTGGTCTTCTCTGACCAACACGAAGGAAGTTTCGGTAATTTGCCGTTAGCCCAGATGCGCACCGTGATGGAAGCGTGGCGCGATCGCACTCGAGAAATTTCAAAACTCGATTATGTCGAGCAGGTATTTGTCTTTGAAAATCGTGGCGAAGAGGTCGGCGTTACTCTCAACCACCCACACGGCCAGATCTATGCCTACCCATTTATTACACCACGCACTGCGCGGATGTTACGAGTCGCTCAAGAATATTTCGATAAGCACGGTCGTCCACTACTCACCGACATTATCGATCGAGAGATCAACGATGAAGTCCGTGTGATCACCCAAAATGAGCATTGGATTGCCTACATTCCATTCGCTGCGCGCTATCCCTATGAAATTCATGTTGCGCCAAAGAAGTTTGTGCCAGATCTCGCAGCGCTCTCGCAAGAAGCAGCCGATGCATTCCCGGAGATCGCCAAAGAAGTGCTCTTACGCCTCGATGGAATTTTTGGAATCGCTATGGCCTACATCGCTGCCTGGCATCAAGCACCGGTGCGTACCGGCCGCGATGCGCTTGGGCTCCACTGGCAGATCACCAGCATTCGTCGTGCCCCTGGAAAGTTAAAGTATCTCGCTGGTTCGGAGTCGGCTATGGGTGCATTCATTATGGATCTTGCTCCTGAACAAGCCGCCCAAGCGATGCGCGACGTTAACCTCTAACCTTCCTCAAATATTAAGTAGTAACCACTCTTCTTCAAGCGCTGCATGTTCGGCTTTGAGCCCCTCGAGCTCCGCATTGAGTTCAGCAAGTTTTGTGTAATCCGTTGTATGCGCTTCGAGCTCTTGAGCAATCGCTGTGATCCGTTCACTGCGTCGCTCCATCTGTTTTTCCAGACGTGCGATCTCTTTCTTTAGCGCTTTCTCTTCGACAATGCTCAAGCTCTTTTTTTCGCTCTTGCTCTGTGCGCCAGATTTAGAAGGAGAACCGCCGAGCGCGGAACGCCGGATATCAAGGTACTGCTCAATTCCCTTGGGTAAGTCTTGCAAGGATTTATCACCGACCAAGCCGATGAAGGTGTCACAGACTCGCTCTAGAAAATATCGATCGTGCGAAATAACAATCAGAGTGCCTGCAAAAGAATCCAATAGATCTTCGAGGGCGGTAAGAGTTTCGACATCAAAATCATTGGTCGGTTCATCGAGCAGGAGCACATTAGGGCTATCCATCAGCAGGCGCGTGAGTTGAAGTCTGCGTCGCTCACCGCCAGAGAGATCTCCCACCGGAGTCCATTGCTGATCTTTGCTAAATCCAAGCCGTTCGCAGAGTTGTGAGGCAGAGAGTTCGCGACCATTTCCAAGTTCTACCCGGGTAGCAACCTTCTCTACCGCTTCGAGTACTCGCCAGGTCGGATCGAGTTCTTCAAGGTGCTGTGAAAGAAATGCTGGCTTGACGGTAACGCCGGTAACTAATTTTCCAGCGCTAATCGGGTGGTCACCGGAGATTGCACGCATCAAGGTGGTCTTACCCGCTCCGTTGACACCGACAATACCGATGCGATCTCCTGGGCCGATATTCCAATAGACGCTATCAAGTAGCTCTAACTCACCAGCCGCTATCGAAGCCTGGTGTAGTTCATAGACGGTGTTTCCAAGACGATTGGCGGCAAAATTCAGAAGTTCGGCCTCGTTGCGAGGTGGGGGCTCATTGGCGATCAAGGTATTAGCCGCTTCAATGCGGAACTTTGGCTTTGATGTTCGCGCCGGAGCACCGCGACGCAACCAGGCCAACTCTTTACGGATCAACATATTGCGTTTGCCATCTTCAACACTGGCTTGACGGGCACGCTCTGCCTTAGAGAGAACAAAGGCCGAATAACCACCTTCGTATTCCAAGACCTTGCCATCCACTACTTCCCAGATCTGATCTGAGATCTCATCGAGGAACCAGCGATCGTGGGTGATGACCACCACCGAAAGATCGTTGCGATTTTTTAAATGCGAAGCCAACCACGCCACGCCCTCAACATCGAGATGGTTGGTGGGTTCATCGAGCAAGATCAAGTTGAGATCATCGACGAGGAGTTTTGCGAGATTGACTCGGCGGCGCTCTCCACCAGAGAGTGAATGGAAATCACGATCAAGAAGTTCATCGCTGTAGCCA
>CAIZGZ010000007.1 GCA_903932695.1 uncultured Actinomycetes bacterium
GAACGCAAGATCGCTAGCGTTCTGCGCTCGCTTGGTCGATTAGATGATGCCGACGAGATCGAGCGTCGACTCGCCTCTGTTACCGAGGTTACCGAAGACTAAGGCTGCTGCAGTTTTGGATTGAGATGTTGCATCGCCCAGGCGTACATCGCGATGGCACCGGCGGCAGATGCATTCATCGATCTCGTAGAACCATACTGATTAATCGCAAGAACTACTTCGCAGGCGGCCACACCTTCATCTGACATGCCGGCACCCTCTTGACCAAAAAAGAGCACACACTTTTCTGGTAGCGAATAGTTCTCCATCGCTTTAGAGACTGGCAGGTTATCAATTCCGATAATGGGAGTTGAGTTCTCTTTGCACCATTGTGCAAAGTCAGAAACGGTCGGGTGATGAAGCACGTGGAGATACTTATCGGTGACCATGGCGCCGCGCTTATTCCAATCGCGCTTGCCAACGATATGGACGAAGCTCACATTGAAGGCATTTGCAGTGCGCACAACCGAGCCAATATTCAGGTCGTGTTGCCAGTTTTCGATCGCAATTTGCAGTGCATGACGCTTGGTATCAAGGTCAGCGACGATCGCCTCAACGCTCCAATACCGATAGTGATCCAAGACATTTCGTCGATCACCTTTAGCTAATAGCTCTGGGTCAAAGCATGGATCGGTTGGCCAAGGCTCTGGATGTGGACCTACTCCTACCACCGGAAAGAATTCACCAGGACCGATTTCCGCCACCGGTTGAGTCGTAGGTTCAGTGCTCATGACGGCACTGTAATCCATTAATTCTCAGATTAAGAAGGCATAATCCGCTTATGCATACGCGATGGAAAAGTTGGGTGGCCTTTCTCACGCCGTTTCTCTCTCTCGCAACCTTTGCTTCGCCTGCACAGGCACTTACAGTGCCCGAGAGCTTCGTAAAATTTGCGTCCTCACCAGCACTCGCTCATCCTGGAATTATCGTAGTGGACCCAAATAACGATTCAACGATATTCGCAAGTGATGCAAATGTTGATCGTGCTCCAGCCTCCGTGCTCAAACTATTTTCGATGTCGACGGTGCTCAACACCTTTAGTCCGGAGACCACATTTACGACGAGCTTAAGTACTACCGCCACACCTGGAACTTACGTGATGGTTGGTGAAGCAGATCCCTGGATCACGACTAGCCAATTTGAGGCGACGAAATATCATCGAGCATTTTTACCGGCGCTTATTAATCTCGTTCTTGCAAAGAACCCATCACTCCATAAATTGACCTTGGATTACAGCAACGTTTACCCGATCGACATTGCAAAGCTACAGAAATATTTTGCGGGTCGACTCACAATTACAGCCCACAAATCAATCGAGCCAAGTGCGGCCCAAAGCGAGGCGGTCGCCGAGATCGGACATATCACCTCGCCGAAGTTGGCAGATATTGTTCAGTTCTGTCTGCTCTGGAGCGATAACGTTCTCGCCGATCGCTTAGCAAAAGCAGCGGCACACCAATTAGGTTTCCCCAGCACAGCCCAAGGCATTCAGAGCGCCTTTGAAAAATTGATGAATGAATACAACATTCCTACAGATGGATTAGTCATTAAGGATGGCAACGGTCTTTCACATGACACCCGCGTCACCGTTCGTCAGATCGCAGATCTCTTGCTGGTGATTAGAGATACCCCTAAATTCAA
>CAIZGZ010000008.1 GCA_903932695.1 uncultured Actinomycetes bacterium
GTGCTCTTTATCGATACCGGCCAAAATTCGTAGCGCCGTGGTCTTGCCACAACCCGATGGTCCAAGCAACGTAACAAACTCACCGGACTTGATCTTGAGAGAGAAATCATTAAGAGCCGTAACGTTTCCAAATTTGCGGGTCACGCCATGGAACTCAACAGTGCTTCCGTGGATATCCATTAGTTAGCCCTCTCTATCTTCTTTGAAAATGCGCTTCGGATTGTTGGCACATAGGAAAAAATAACAAGCAGGAACCAGATGCTAAAGAGCGATCCAATCGAAATAGCTACGGAGCCATAGAGATTCTCTTGAGCAGCATTTGTAGCCCATGTAGGCAAGGTGTGGAAATGGAGCAAGACCGCGAGTGCATATTCGCCCATCGAAATCGCAAAAGTAATAAATGCAGCGCCAACTGTGGCAGAGCGAATTGCGGGAATAATGACCAAAGTCAATGTTTTAACCGAAGATGCGCCAAGGCTTGATGATGCCTCAACTAGCGTAGGTAACGCGATAGACGAGAGAGCGGTATTAAGCGTGCGGTACACGTACGGCATGCAGATAATCACGTAGAAGAAGCAGAGTTCATAGGAAGTTGATTGCAACTTCTTAGGCATCGCTACTTGCGCACCAATTGCGAGTGAGACTACTGGAATGACTAGCGGCAAGAGGCAGAGAATCTCCACCAATCGTGCCCATCGCCGCCCACCGAGCTGTACATAGACAACGGTAGGGATCATGAGAAGAAGCAAGAGTAAGACTGAGACTGCTGCGATTCGAAGGCTGGTAAAGAGAGCAGGGCCAAATCCGAGTTGATGAATAATCCAGGTGTAGTTAGCGAAGGTATGACCTTTGCCGCCATAGCCGCGCAATGAGTACTCGGCAGCAGCTAGAAATGGTGTTATGAAGAATAGACCGGCTGCGATCAAGATCGTACGGTCCGACCAGCCAAGCGTCCGTTTCATTTCTTCTTCGCCAATCGCAGAACGAGCGCGTATAGCCCAAAGACTAGAACCGAGATAAGAATCATTCCCATTGCAAGTGCATCACCTTGGTTTGCTTGATCAGCGATCACTTCGCCGTTCACCAGGTTTCCAATCAGGAGTGGCACGAGCGGAATCGTTCCGTTCGACATCGCTGCTGCAGTCGCATATGCGGAGAACCCACTGGCAAAGAGAAGCAAGCACGATGAGAGAAATGCCGGGAAGAGAACTGGTAGTACAACATGGCGGAGATAATGGCTGCGAGATCCGCCTAATGTCTCATTCGCCTCCTGCCATTCCACCTTGAGATTTTCAACAGCGGGGGTGAAGACGATCACCATGAGCGGCACCTGGAAGAAGCAATAGACGAGCAAAATTCCCCAGAAGTTATAGATATCAAAGGCGCCACCGTAGATATCCCAATGAAAGACCTTGAGGAGAATTTTGGTGACAAGTCCCTCTTGGCCAAATGCAGCAATAAAACTGAATGCGAGCGGAATTCCACCTGTGCTCGTGAGCACACCTGCGGCCGCGCTAATTAATTTGCGTGAGTGGCCCTGAGTCTTGACAACTGCCCAGCAGATCAGCGCACCAATGAGTGCGGAGATAGCCATTGAGTAAGCAGCGAGCTCGAAGGAGCCAATAAAGGCGTTGCGATAGTCCCCACCAAAGAGAGCTTTATACGCCGAGAAAGTGAGGTGATGCTTGTTATCATGGAGTGAATCGCTGAAGACAACTGCGATCGGGTAGAAGAAAAAGTATCCGACAAGAAGCAGAAAAGGGATAATCCCGATAAAACTGCGATCGAATGAGAACTTCAACTTTTTCGAAACAGGCAAGACGCCCCCACCCGCGGAGCGGGTAAGAGCGTCTTGGACTGAAGTCTCTAACATGGTTTTATCTAATTGCTTAGATCTTTGCCCATGCAGTCTTGAGGAGTGTTGTAGCAGTTGTCTGCTGTGCGACTGTTGGCATCTGTAGTGCCAACTTATCTGCAGCAGGGTTTGGCTGGAAGATTGATGTTGGTGATGGCACCAAGAGCTTCTTCTTTGCCATTGCAGCTTGCTCGATTGGAATCGCACCACCGAGTGTGAAGATGTTCTGTCCACCCATGAGTGAGTTGAACAACTTTGCACCATCGAGTGTGCCCGCTGCAACGAGTGAAGCCTCATCGCCAGCTAGATCCTTAGCAAGGTGACCCTTGTTCTCTGACATCAAGAACTCAACCCAGAGACGTGCTGCTGCAGGGTGTGGAGCTGTTGCACTGATACCGAAGATGTAAGGAGTTCCCATTACTGCTGCATCAGAAGGCTTGACGTAGTAGAAAGTCTTGCCGATCTGTGCACCAGCTTGTTGGGTTCCAAGAGCGTTGAATGAGTAGTCGAACCAGACCTTTGGGTTACCGGTTGCGATGTGTGTTGAATCAGCATTTGCACCTGAGAGGTTTCCAGATGTCTTGAGCTTATGGAAGAAATCGACACCCTTTTGAACGTTATCGAGAGATCCACCGTTAGCGACAGAAGCTGTCATTACTGTGATCAAAGCCTCTTGTGCGCCAGTTGGATCGCCAGCGATGCCGACAACCTTCTTGTATGCAGGGTTGAGGAGGTCAGCAACCTTTGTTGGGTGAACCTTGAGCTTTGCGTCATAACCGATGACGATCTGACCTGAGTAGTTGCCGAACCAGAAACCTGCTGGATCCTTCCAAGCGGTTGGAATGTCGTTCCATGTTGCAACCTTGTATGGAGCGAACAAGCTTCCACCGGTTGAGCTACCTGTCATTGCATCTGCAATGTGTGAAGCGCCGATGTCGACTACATCTGGAGCGCTTGCCTGAGGAGCTGTCTGGATTGACTTGATCTCGTACGAAGAACCACCATCTGGATTGTCATCGTTGATGTGAATACCAAATGCGGCTTGGAAAGAATCGATTGCATCACCGTAGTCAGCCCAGTTACGTAGGACTGTTGTGATGTTGAGTGAACCCTCAGCCTGTGCAGCCTTGATAAGCGCTGTCATGCCACCGCATGAGGCGAGGTCGGTGCAAGTTGCGAATGAAGAGTCAGCAGCTTGTGATGGCGCTGAAGATACAGCTGGAAGAATTGCAACAGCGATTGCTGCAACTGCTCCAAGAATGAATTGCTTGCGCATTAGTCCCCCTTTAGGAATGTGAGAGAAGCAAATCGTTTGCATCTAAATAGGAGCCAACATTCGCACGACCGGCGAGTGGCGTTCAGGTTAACTCTTGGAGTTAAATCAATTCCACAATCTGAGTTGAGAAATCCAGAATATGCGTTGCGCCAGAATTTTCTAACTGTGCTCGTGTGCATGCTCCGCTGGTAACTCCAACGACAAGAGCCGCTTCCGCGCGCAAGCCTGCCTGAATATCAGAATCGGTATCTCCCACAACGATGACATTTGCAGGTTTGACTTCTGTGCCGAATTTCTCGTTATAGAGAGCGATTGCGCTCAGGATCATGTCTGGCGCTGGGCGTCCTTCATTTACTTCAGAGGCAGCGACCGAAAGGTCCAATAGTTCGGCCCAGTTGAGATCTTCGATGATGAAATCCAGAATGGAGCGCGGAAAACCAGTTGTTATCGCTACTCCTACTCCTTTGCCGCGAAGAGCACGAAAGAGTTCAGAGATCCCCTCAAACTCCTCCAGAAGACCTTCTGCCACAAGATTGCTGTATGCCTCGACAAAGCGGTCATGCGCAGCGTTTGCGGCAACTTCATCGCTATTACAGAGATGCATCAGGACATCGATTTTGCGCTGCCCCATCGTTGCGTTGACATAGTCGACCATTGAATCGAGTTCAGTTTGACCGAGCCCAAGCGGCTCCATGGCGATGAGAAAAGCTTGAACGACCAAACCACCATCTTTTGCGGTTGTGCCCGCAACATCGAGTACGGCTAATTTGATCTCGCTCATAGTTTTGCCCACTCCAGGATCGTCTCTTCTGCCATTGCTGGTGAGATCGTGTTTCCACGGCCGCCACCACCGGTCACTACGACCGCCCCAGGCGCAATGCTCTTTCGGAAATAGATATCGCTGCTGGTGCTCTGCGAATAAACGCCATCCCATCGACGAACTACAGCGGGACTTGGAGTTCCTAAAATCGCATCCATCACTCGTGTGAGATGCTCGTAAGGCTCTTCTTGGATCTCATGGCTAAATGGCTCGATGTAGTCGTGGGTATCGCCAATCGTGAATGAGCCATCTAATCGCTGGACCATCAGCAACTGCATCTTGTTCATCGCAGCCACCTCTGGTTGTGGTGCCAGCTTATGCAACGAGAGATCTTTAAAAGCTGGGTAATAACGCATCGAATCGGCATCGGCTATCGAGTGGCGAAGTGGTCTCGTCGTTGGAGCTGTCGCACCCATCTGCAAGTGCACCTTGCGAAGTGGGGCACCTTCGAAGAACTCGCTCAAAAATCCTTTGTGTGCCGCACCTGGACAGATTGCCATCAAATCACCAGAAATTAGTCGGCCAGTGATATCAACGACGTGGTTACCTGTCTCATCGTTAAAGAAATCCACGACTTCAAAGTTCGGTTCCCAGGTGTAATGAGGGCTCTTCTGTAGGTATTCGCGCAATCCGCCTAGGAGCATCACTGGTTCGACTGCGGCATCTTGCTTGCAGAGCAGGCCGCCTTTAAATGAGCCCTGGAGATTCGGCTCCAGGGCAACAATCTCGGCTTGGGTCAAGAGTGAGAATTCACGTTGCTCGGCATCAGCCATATTCGCAGCTTCTGCCATCACATCAAATTCAGCCTCGTTGAGAGCGATAGTGAGGGAATGTTGGGCCCTAAAGCCGATATTGGCTTCTGCTCCGATCTCGGCCCAGAGTTGGCGCGCACGTAACGCGATCTCGAGCTCAGGCCCTGACTGTCGGCCACTTACCCAGATCAGGCCAAAATTTCGGACCGATGCGGATTGAGGCACTTGGTCACGCTCAATGTGAACCACTGTGAATCCAGCCTTGATTGCAAGGACTGCGTGCATCGTTCCGACAATGCCACCACCGACAACGACAACGCTCTTCACAGACGACTGGCTCATAGTTTCGTATTAGATCACTCCAAAAACGCCACAAGGTAACGAAATGGTGTCCGTGGGGTGAACGGAATTTTGGCCGGCGGAGTAGAGTTCAATAACTATGAAAAAGACCGCCTTTCTAATCGATCTGCTCTTCATTGTGATCTTTGTAGCCATTGGTCGCCACGCACACGAACACGGAATTACGGTACGAGGAATGGCATCAACCTTCTGGCCATTTGGGTCAGGGCTACTTGTCGGCTGGCTCTTGCTGCTTATTCTCAATCGCTCTGGCAGCACACCAAAAAATGGCGCAGTTATTGTTGGCGCGACGGTTGTCGTTGGAATGTTGCTTCGAGTCATCGCCGGCCAAGGAACCGCCGTCACCTTTATTCTCGTCGCACTCACATTCCTTTCACTCTTCTTAGTTGGCTGGCGCGCACTCTTCTCGGTTATCCAACGACGCTTCTCGAATAACTAGCCCTCATGAAGAAACATGGCCGCGTCGCACTAGTGGGTTCTGGTGAATATCTGCCGGTGATGCAGGAGTTCGAGGAATCACTTCTCGTTGCTGGTCCATCGCGCAAGTACGTGCAGTTGGCGACCGCCGCCGGTCAAGAGAGCGCCAATCGCTTGGCTTATTGGGAGCGAATTGGCCGAGAGCAGTGCGAAC
>CAIZGZ010000009.1 GCA_903932695.1 uncultured Actinomycetes bacterium
CGCGATAACCGGTAGACCAGCGAGCTGGGCCTCGATTAACGCGATCGGCATCCCCTCGTTATCGGAGGTCGAGATGGCAAGATCCACCGCCGACCAGAAGAGCGATGCATCGCTCCACCCGATCACGCGCACATTGGCTGGCGCGCTGGCTTTAATCCGATCGAGCAGATCGCCACCACCAGCCATCACAAAATTCACGGTTGGTAGCGCCTTTGCTACTTCGAGCAAGAGTTGTGGATTTTTCACTGAGGTCATGCGCGCCATCCAACCAACTAAAACCTCATCGTGTGGCAGGCCAAGCGCATTGCGCGCCTCACTCTTGGAGTGTGATGGCAGCGGGTCTACTCCGGGCGGAATCGAGATCCAATCTTGATCAAGTCCAATCTCGGCATCGCGCAACTCTTCGCCAACTTGTGAACCGACCGTAATTAAGAGATTGGTTCGATTAGCTAATAATTTTTCGGCGAGCAGAATAAATTCTTTGGCAAACTTTGAGAATGATTGATCGGCAAAGAGATGTCCATGAAAGGTATGCACTCTCTTGTAGGTACCGGGCAGCGCACGACCCAGTAGCCCCGCTTTAAATGTGTGGGTGTGCACGATATCGGGCTTGAAATCGCGAATGACTTTATAAATCTCTATCAGTGCGCGCAGATCATTGAGTGGTGAGATTTTGCGACCAAGGTGCGGCAATCGAATTACTTTCAGTTCTTTAACACAGGGATCTTCAACTTCGGCGCCTTGGACATATCCAGTGGCAAGCACTGAGCCATCGATCTCTTCTACTAACTTACCGACATAACGTGCGGTACCGCCGACATTCATACGGGCGATAATGTGCAAGACCTTAATGGTGCACATCCGAGAGGTAAGCATCGATCACATCGGTCGGGGTACCAGTTGCCTTTGGTCGACCGTTCTCCAAATAAATAGCGCGCGAGGACATATTTTTTACCGCCTCTAAATCATGCGAGACGAGCAATACAGCAGCTCCGCTATTCATCATCTCAACGGTGCGGGCGGCTGACTTCTCTCGGAAATCTTCATCGCCCACCGACAGAATCTCATCGATCAGCAGCAAGTCCGGAGTCGTGTCAGTTGCGGTAGCGAAGGCGAGCCGGGCAGTCATACCCGATGAGTACGCGCGAATCGGAATATCGAGATGTTCGGTGAGTCCTGCCCAATCGGCGATCGCCTCAATGCGGGCTTGCATCTGCTTAGGGGTGCGACCGAGCAAAGTGCCGTAAAGCATGATGTTTTCCGCGCCCGTGAGCTCTGGGTTAAAGCCAGCGCCCAGTTCGATCATCGGTGCAACATGTCCGCGAACGACAACTCGGCCAGATGTTGGTGGCAAGACTCGGGCAACGACCTTGAGCATGGTGGATTTACCAGCGCCATTGCGACCGATCAGCGAGACGGTCTCGCCGCGAGCGATATCAAAGGAGACTCCGTTGAGCGCAAAGAATTGTTCATAGGCCATACGTCGCTTAATTGTGTCGATCGCGGTCTGCTTCAGAGATGAGACGCGGTGACGAGTGCGTCGGTAGGCAAGTTTGGCGTCGGTAACTTCGACGATCTTCTCTGGTTGGTGAATGAAGTTGCTCATAGCTTGGCAACCACCTTTGGCCATTGCTTCATAAATACATAGAAGCCAAGAATAAATACAAAGAGTGCAGATCCACCCATCATCAACCATTCGTGGAAGGTCGCTACCGCGTTGCCACCAAAGACATCACGGAAAACTTGGAGGTATGAGGTCAGTGGATTGAGCATGATGACGCGCTTGGTATGTGGTCCAAGCACCGAGATCGGATAGAAGACTGGTGTCATATATTGCAACGCCATCAAGAAGATATTGATCAACGATCTGGAATCATCGAAATTGATGTAAGCGATGGAGAGCATTAAGGCTAGGCCGACCGCAAACATCACCATGCAACCCACGACGACAAAGACCAACGGGAATTTCCAGGTTGGAGTCTCGCCAGAAATCAGCAGCACCGCAGTCATGGGAATAAGCCCGATAAAGAAGTTGATAGCGCTAGAGAGCGCAGCTGATGATGCAAAGATCTCAGGACGAACGTAGACCTTGGTCAAGACTCCTGCGCCAGAGGCAACTGCATCCGCGCCCATGGTCATCGCCTGGTTGAAGAGCGTCATGAGCAATACACCTGAGAGCAGGTAGGGCAGGAATGCTTCGCCGTTAGGGAGGCGAGATTTAAAGACGGTGTTAAAGACGTAGAACATGACAGCGGTAGTGAAAAGTGGGTTGAGCAGCGACCACCAGACACCAATGACCGAGCGCTTGTATCGGACGGTGAGATCGCGTGCGACGAGCAGGCGAAGCAGGCCGCGGTTTTCATAGATCGCCCGGAGCTGAGAGATAACCGGCACCTGAGGTACGGCAGAGTCGTAGACCTGCAGGTCTTGGAATGCGGTGGGCTCTGACACGGCGCTATTTTAGGGCTTAATGGCCGGCGATGATCGCCTTAGCCAACTAATGCGAGTGGCGAGTGAACTCTGCGATATCGGCGATGATCGTCGCCAGATCGCGAGTAGGTGCCCAACCGATAGCACCCTTGATTTTGGTGATATCTGGGATCCGGCGCTGCATATCTTCAAAGCCAGGGGCATACGCCTGCTCATAGCCGACTCGCTCAATCACGCTGGTAGAGCCAGTCTGCGCGATAACCGCATTGGCTAGCTCTTCGATGGTGATCTCAAAGTCATTGCCGATATTAAATACTTCACCGATCGATTTCTCGGAATCAATGACCGCCAAGACCGCGGCAACCGCATCGTAGACATGGCAGAAGCAGCGTGATTGTGCCCCGGTGCCATACACAGTGAGTGGCTCGCCTGCTAGCGCAGCGCTCACAAATCGTGGCACAACCATCCCGTAGTGGCCGACTTGGCGCGGACCTACGGTATTAAAAAAGCGCACCAATCGAACCGGCAGACCTTTTTCTTGATGATAGAAATATGCCATCGATTCATCGATCGCCTTTGCTTCAGAGTATGACCAACGACTTTTAAGCGGTGAGCCAACAATACGATCGGACTCTTCGTTGAGTGGTCCGCCACCATTC
>CAIZGZ010000010.1 GCA_903932695.1 uncultured Actinomycetes bacterium
ATGAACTTGTGCGCCTTGCGCCTTTGCGGCATCGACGAGTTCGGCAATTTTATTTCGCTCTTTGATAGAGACGCTCGCTCCGAGCTGAGCACCCTCAGTCAGGCCTGGTGCGACTTTGAGCGCAGCCATTGCTGCTACAAATTTCTCGGTAAATTGTGGAGCGATCGACCGTGCCACAAGAATGCGATTGGCTGCGGTACATGCTGCGCCACCATTGCGCATCTTGGCGATCATGGCGGCTTTGACCGCTTCGTCGATATTAGCGTCAGCTAAGACAACAAACGGTGCGTTTCCGCCCAACTCCATTGAGGTGCGCAATACTTGATCTACAGATTCGCGGATCAAAATTTTGCCTACTTCGGTTGAGCCGGTGAAGGAGAGATTTCGAACGCGTGGATCGTGCAGGATTGCCGAGATCATCGGACCAGTCTTTGACGGCAGGATGTAGTTCACCACTCCGGCCGGAACACCGGCGCGATGTAGGAGATCAACGATATAGATCGCGGTGAGCGGAGTCTCACCCGCAGGCTTGAGCACGACGGTACAACCAGCGGCTAGCGCTGGAGCTAGCTTGCGAGTCGCCATCGCGGCCGGAAAGTTCCACGGTGTAATCAGGAGCGATACACCGATTGGTTGATGGGTAACCAAGATTCGCTTGTCACCACTCGGTGACGTGCGGAAATCGCCGGGTGTGCGAACCGCTTCTTCCGCAAACCAACGGAAGAATTCGGCAGCATAGAGGGCTTCACCTTTTGCATCAGAGAAGACTTTGCCGTTCTCGCGCGAGATCAACGTTGCAATCGCATCAGCTTCGGCCGTCATCAACTCGAAGGCGCGGCGAAGAATCTCTGAGCGAAAGCGTGGTGCTGTCTTTGACCAAGATCCAAAGGCATCTGCTGCTGCAGTAACTGCTTTCTCACATTCAGCTTGACCTGCTGTCGCAACTCGCGCAATCACACTCTCATCACTGGGATCAATCACATCTAAGCGCCCATCACCCTGCACCCATTGCCCATTAATAAAGAGATCGGTCTTAAGTTCCTGAGTGCTCGCCATTGAGTTAGTCATAGGCCAATTATAGTCCCAGCCGTTATAAGCGCTCTGGAATTGTGGCTGTGATACGGTGCAATCGTGAGTTTTACTACGAAGCAGACCTCCCCTCGCTATAAGTGGATCGCCCTCACCAACACGACCCTCGGCATCTTTATGGCGACCGTTAATTCATCGATCATTCTGATCTCACTCCCCGCCATTTTCCGCGGAGTTGGGATCAATCCACTCGCGCCGGCAAACGTTGGATATCTGCTCTGGCTCCTACAGGGTTACATGTTGGTCACAGCGGTGCTGGTGATCAGTCTGGGACGAATTGGCGATATCTTCGGTCGGGTCCGCATCTATAACTTAGGTTTCACCGTCTTTTCGATTGCATCAGTACTTCTCGCTCTGGATCCGTTTCACGGCGGAAGTGGAGCGATGTGGCTCGTCATCTGGCGTCTCGTGCAAGGTGTAGGCGGAGCGATGCTCTTCGCAAACTCTTCCGCGATCATTGCAGATGCCTTCCCATCGGATCAGCGAGGGTTGGCGATTGGCATTAACCAGGTTGCTGCCATTGGTGGCTCGTTCATCGGACTCATTCTTGGCGGCCTGCTCTCTATCGGAGATTGGCGCTTAGTCTTTTGGGTATCCGTACCCTTTGGCATCATCGGCACCATCTGGGGCTACATCAGTTTGATCGATAACGGCAAGCGGGTAAAAGCAACGATTGACTGGTGGGGTAACGCAACTTTCGCAGTTGGCCTTACCTCGCTCTTGATCGCGATGGTCTTCGGGATTCAGCCCTATGGCAACTCATCGATGGGCTGGAGCTCCCCCAAAGTCATTACTGGTTTCGCACTAGCTCTCATCTTCCTCGCTCTGTTTCTATGGATCGAACTGCATACGGAGCACCCCATGTTCAATCTCCACCTCTTTAAAATTCGCGCATTTAACATGGGGAGTAATGCCGGTTTCCTCGCTGCCATCGCTCGAGGCGGTCTGCAATTTATGCTCATTATTTGGTTGCAAGGAATCTGGCTCCCGCTTCATGGCTATGCCTATGATGCAACGCCGTTATGGGCGGGCATTTACCTCCTTCCACTTACCGCTGGTTTCCTGATTGCTGGACCTATCTCTGGCTGGCTCTCGGATCGAGTTGGAGCCCGAATCCTTTCGACCGGCGGACTGCTGCTCTTCGCTTCAAGTTTTCTGGGACTCATCTTCACTCCCACCAACTTCCATTACCTCTGGTTTGGCGCACTCGTTCTGCTCAACGGGATCGGCGGCGGAATGTTCTCCGCTCCCAATCAGACCGCTGTGATGAATAGCGTCCCGGCGGAGAATCGAGGAGCGGCGGGTGGAATTCAAGCCGCCTTCATGAACTCTGGAATGGTGCTCTCCATTGGCGTCTTCTTCTCGCTGATGATTGTCGGCCTCGGCCACAGCTTGCCCAAGAGCCTCTACAGTGGCTTAACCGCCAACGGGGTGAGTGGCACCCAAGCACATGCAATCGCGAGCTTGCCGGTGGTCGGCTCACTCTTTGCCTCCTTCCTCGGGTACAACCCACTCGCCAGCTTGCTTGGTTCGCAAAGCGCCGCACACGTCACGAGCGCGCAATGGGCCAAACTCACCGGAAAGAGCTTCTTTCCGCATCTGATCTCGCAGCCATTTCATCAGGGACTCTTCATCGTATTTAGCATGGCGTTTGGAATCTCCCTCTTCGGCGCACTGCTCTCCGCGCTTCGCGGAAAACGTTATATCCATGACTTGCACCACCGGGTCGAGAGATGAGCGCGGAATTAACTCTCGCCGACATCAAGGCGCAATGGAATGAAGTGCTCGATTTATTGATGGAGCGAGATCGAGTCATCTGGTTACTCTTCTTTGATGCCCGACTCGCTTCCTACGAAGATGGCGAATTAACACTCGACTTTACCGATGCTACGAAATTTAGCGGTGAGCATGACTTCAAATCGGCTCGTCGGCCAGAACAATTCGAATTTCTCCAGCACGCCATCAACCAGGTTTTGGGCATTTCTCCTAAGATTCGCGAGGTATGAAACGGATTTTAGGTCGAGTGAGCGCGATGTGCGTGCTCTTGATCTGCGCACCTTTCATCACCGTACTACCTGACGCAGCAGCGATTGATCAGCTTGGCCCTGGCGCAAAGATCGCAGGTATGGATATCAGCGTCTACCAACATCCCGGTGGCGCCGCCATCGACTTTTCACAGATGTATCGAGCCGGAGTTCGCTTTGTGATCATAAAAGGCGGAGATAGCGTTGATCGGTACGATGCCCAAGCTCTTTCGTATCTGAAAGCCGATCGGAAAGCAGCACAGTCGGCTAGCCTCTATACATCGTTCTACTACTACGCGACTCTGCCGGACACTGGCTCACAGCAAACTCTGATCGCGGATGCCAAGGCTCAAGCACAGAAGATAATTTGGCGCATCAGCTCACTGGGTGGTTACAACCGTCGAGACATGCCGGTAGCTCTTGATCTCGAAAATAATTGCGTTCGACTCTCCCCATCAGGAGACTGCGCAAAGTATGCGACTCCAGATCAGGTCACCACCTGGGCGCAAACCTGGCTCGATTCACTCGCGTTGGCGACTGGTCGCAAACCATTTATCTACAGCTATCCGCAATTTCTTGAAAACGCGATGTCGCGTTCGACCGCACTTCGCTCCTACCCACTCTGGATCGCGCGCTATGGTCAGAGCGCAACGTTGACAGCGCAACAGCTCAATGCAAAGTCAGTAGGTTGCTACTCTCATTCGTGGAGCAACTCTGATTGTTCAACGCAATGGCAGATCTGGCAGTACACATCGTGCGGCATACCGGGAAAGTATGGGGTACCTGGCAGCCGCGTTGATCTCAATGTTTTCAATGGCACAACGCGTGATTTCATGAACCTCGTTCGTGGCCTCTGGCAACCTACCCAGAGCGAAGCGCTTCCCTTTAATGAACCCACCACTCTCACCATTACGAGCCAGAGATCGGCGACCGCCAATGATCCAGTGGTCATCGGCGTCTCCGTCCTTCGGCCAGATGGTTCACCGGTTGTTGCCGGAACTGTGAAATTCACACCAGCTTCCTCAATGATGCGAGTCGGCACTCAGAATCCGGTACGTACCGCCAGTGGCATGTGGAGCTTATCGCTGACCGGCCTGAGCGAAGGACGCTATCTGGGCACAATAGATTTCACCGATGCTACGCAGACCGAAGCGTCAGCCTCCTACCCGATTGCTTTTGATGTGGCGCCGGCGGCGTTGCCAACTCCGACCCCGTCGACTTCATCGCTACCGACACCAAAACCAACACCGCGTCCAACATCAACTCCTACAAATCCGTGTGCAGGTCAGATACGTAACTAAGGATTGCGCGTACTAACCTAGAGCCATGGCAAAAATCTTGGTCACGGGTGGCGCAGGGTATATCGGTTCTACCGCAACATCGATGCTGGTTGATCTCGGCCACGAAGTAGTCGTCTTCGATGATCTCTCTACCGGTCA
>CAIZGZ010000011.1 GCA_903932695.1 uncultured Actinomycetes bacterium
GGAACGTGGGCTCTTGGCACCTAACACGATTACCTTCGTCCGCCTGATTGAAGCGTTGGATTTTCAGGTCTCGATAACTCCGATTAAGTAAGTGTCCCAGATCGGAGTTGAACCGACGACCTACCGCTTAGGAGGCGGTTGCTCTATCCACTGAGCTACTGGGACCTGTGTGGCTTTCTCTGCGATTGATTTCTACGCGGAGAAAACGACGGTCCTATCGCCCACGATGAAGATGCGATCTTCCGCGTAGAGCTTGACCGCCCTCGAGAGCACCCTTCGCTCAATATCGCGGCCAAGCGAGACTAAATCTTCTGGACGCGCACTATGCGTCACGTGAGCGACATCTTGCTCAATGATTGGACCTTCATCGAGATCTGGGGTTACGAAGTGAGCAGTAGCGCCAATAATCTTCACGCCACGGGCATGCGCTTGGTGATAAGGCTTGCTGCCTTTAAATCCAGGTAAGAAGGAGTGATGGATATTGATGATCTTGCCATCGAGTTCGCTGCAAAATTCCGAGGAGAGAATCTGCATATAACGAGCGAGGACTACGAAATCGATCTGCTCTGTCTCAACTACCTTGAGTACTGCCGCCTCCGCCGCCTTCTTATCACTACCGAGATAGATGAAGGGCAGCCCATGGGGTTCAACGAGTGGGCGAAGATCCTCGTGGTTGGACATCACTGCTGGGATTTCAATTGGTAGTTCGCCAAGTTCTTGCAGGTACATTAAATCGCGCAGGCAATGGCTCTCTTTGGTAACAAGGACGAGCGCACGCTTTTTGGCATCAGTGGGGCGAATATGAAGATCGGGTTCCAGGTGTGCCAAACCGGCAGAGATGACCGAACGCGCCTCTTCGAGTGATTGAGTGGTCTCAAAGCGGGTGCGCATGACAAAGACATTGGTATCGGAATCTGTAAATTGTTGGTTCTCAATGATGTTGCCATCTGCAGCCAAAACGGCGCTGGTCATAGAGTGCACGATGCCAGGCTGGTCTTTGCACTGAAGAGTCACAATCAGATCCATAGTGGACAGTCTAATCGGGTGCGAACCGGGCTATTATCAGGACATGTCCGATCCCAAGAACGCCCCGATCATTCCGGTGAAGACCGGCGATGAAGCAACGCCAGATCCCCGGGATTATGAGGATTCATACTCGCGCGACGCGCAGATTGCCGCCGATAAGCCGCCTCATCACGGCTAGCTTTAACGAAAGACGCGTAGCGAAATTACTCGCCAGAACCCGATGGGCGAGAGTCGGTCTTGTAGAAGCCGCTGCCTTTAAAGACGATCCCTACATTTGAGTAGACCTTACGGACCTCTCCGCCACATTCAGGACAGAGCGTGATGGGGGCATCGGAGAATGACTGAACCAGTTCAAAGGCGTGGCCACATTTCGCACAGGCATATTGATAGGTTGGCATGGGTCTAAGTGTAAAGAAGTGAGAGGATAGGATCTAATCGAAGCTCCAGCCGATCGGGGAGCCCGCACCGGGCGCCAGTAAGGGGAAGTTGTGAAGAAATTCTCACGGATGAGCGCACTGGGACTGCTCGTCATCGCCTCCTTCACGCTGGGAGCGCATCCTGCACTCGCCAACTCGTTGGCATCTACCTCGCCGGCTGTCGGTTCAGTCCTGCAGACAGCACCTAACGCGGTCTCGGTCACCGCCACCGGAAGCTTGCTCGATCAGGGCAATACCTTGACCGTCACCGATCCCACCGGAACCGAAGTGGATGATGGCTCGCTCACGATTAGCGACACCACCGCAGTAGTTGGGCTAAAGCCTCTTACCGCTACCGGAATTTATACAGTTTCTTATAGCTTGCTCAGTGCGACTGACGCGCCGCTCACCGGAAGTTTTACCTTTCTCTTTAACGCACCATCCACGATCACAACTTCCTCGCCTTCACCAACCCCAATCTCTAACGCTCCAACCGCAGCTCCAACAAAATCGAATACCGGATCATCCGCCGCAAATATTGCAGTGATCATCCTCTTTATTGTTGCAACGCTCGTAGGGCTCTTCTTGGTCTGGTACGCCCGAATGATTTGGAGCGAGAGCCGCACTCACAAGAGTCAGAAGAGCAAGAAGCGAAGCCCTAAGAAGGCTAGTGAGTAAAATTTTTGCGGCTTCACTGACCGCCCATGGTCATGTAATCACTTCTAACTCATTGGTGAGCACACTGATTCCGCTTGTCAAAGATCTCAATTTGCTCAGCTTTCTCGTTGCGATCGGCTTGCTTTTCGCGATGGGATTTCTTATTCCAGAATCACGCGGATATCTGACTCAAGAGTCGATCCGACTTCGCTCGCTGGCGGTATTAGCAACGACAATCTGGACTACCACTGTTATTGGTTGCTTTATGCTCGAGCTCGCCAACCTGCTTGGGGCCAGTCTGCTCGATGCATTTAATCTCAGCACGATTCGATCATTTATTGCGCAATCGAGTTTGGGCCGCGACTATCTATTCCAAGTGGTGATCGGGTTAGCGCTCTGCTTGGTGCTCGGTCGAGCTAAAAAGGCACGAGGTGTATATGGCGCACTAGCTCTCACCATCATCGCTCTCATCGCACCCATCTTTCAGAGCCATGCCAGTAATGCTGGCAATCACGAACTAGCAATCGGCTCTTTAATCTTCCACGTTCTCTTTGCATCACTGTGGGTAGGCGGGGTCATTGGCTTGCTCGCACTTGCGCCAAAAACTCGGGAGCTAAGTATTCCGCGCTTTAGCTCACTGGCGCTCTGGGCTGCCGTCATCGTTGGAGTAAGTGGTGTTGTTAATGCGTGGACTCGCCTTAACTTTCTCGCTGGTTGGCACACTCTCTATGGCGCGCTAGTGGCTGCAAAAATTCTGCTCTTCATCATCTTGGTGGCAATCGGCGCGCGGCATCGCAGCTACATCGCTCAGAATTTGAGTGGCGGTGCGCAATTGCGTCGCCTACTACTCAACGAGACGCTCGTGATGGTTGTAGCAGTTGGTATCGGTGGTTGGCTCTCTGGCACCACACCGCCAACTTCGCCAAGCGCACTTACTCTTGAAGCGAATCAGACCCTCGAACGTGTAGGGCAAGCGATGCCACCTGCGCCAACGCTTGCGCATTTCTTGCTGCTCTACGTTCCAGATGGTGCAGTACTTGGCATCCTTCTCCTGATCACCGCGCTCTATATCAAAGGAGTTCGAACTCTTGCCAAGCGCGGCGATAAGTGGCCGGTTGGTCGCACGGTCTCATTCGCGCTGGCAATTGCAACCGTCGATTTTGCGACAAGCGGTGGTCTTGGCGTCTACGCCCACTTTGCTTTCTCGTTCCACATGATCGCGCACATGGTTCTTGGCATGATTGCCCCGATTGGTTTTGTACTGAGCGCCCCAGTCACACTCGCGCTCCGTACTTTGCCTATCGGCCGTACTCCGGATGAACGAGGCTTGCGCGGCACGCTGATCGCGCTCATTCATTCACGGTATTCCGTCATCATGACCAATCCCATCGTGGCCCTTGCGCTCTTTGATGGCTCACTCTTTGTCGTTTACATGACGCCGGTATTTGGAAAATTGATGAATAGCCATAGCGGACACCTTTTTATGGATCTCCATTTTCTCTTAGCTGGTTACCTCTTCTTCTATGTGATTGTTGGAGTAGATCCAAATCCCAAGAAGATTCCTCACATTATCCGCATCATCATTCTCTTTGCAGCGATGTCGATTCATGCTTTCTTCTCGGTAGCGCTGCTCTCCACCACCACATTGCTCGATGGCGGATATTTCGCATCGCTCCATCGGTCATGGGCAACCAATCTGCTCACCGATCAACATACGGGTGGTGCTATTGGTTGGGCGATGGGCGAGATTCCGATTTTGATCGCGCTGATTGCGACCTTTATTCAATGGGTGCGCGATGATTCACGCGAAGCTAAGCGGACCGATCGCGCCTCCGACCGAGCAGTCGCCATGGGCGAAGAAGATGAACTCGCTAAATACAACAAGTATTTGGCCTCACTTCAACATCGCGAAGGCCACGATCGCTAACCCGCCTCAGTGCGTAAATCGAGTAATAATGTTTGGCGTGGCAGCAGCATCAACTCGTTGATCATGAATTTCAACCGGAAGCGGCTCATGCACCAATTCTCCGGCTCGGACTAGGCCGATCTTCCACGCGCTCAACTTAGCTAGAGCGCGATCATACGAGCCGCCACCTTGTCCGAGTCTGGCGCCAGTTCGATCGATGCGAAGACTCGGCACAATTACCACCTTGATTGCAGTGAGATCCGTGATCGGTTCACCCATCGGTTCGCAGATCTTGCCAACTTTTCGAAGTTCTTTGCGATCACCGCCCCAGCCAATCCATTCCAAATCCTTATCCGCTTTCATACGCGGTAGAACCAGCGTCTTTCCGGCGCGAAGCAGTGCCTCGTTGAGATCATCGGTTCGGGGCTCATCGCCATAGGAGAGGTAGCTGGCTACAACATCCGCGCTTTTAATCTCGGCGCAGGAAGCGATATGGAGCCAAGAATCTTTGCGGTCACCAAGCGCTCGTTCGCGCCGAGTCAGGTCGCGTAATTGCTTCTTCTCATCCACTTCTCAAGTTTATGCGA
>CAIZGZ010000012.1 GCA_903932695.1 uncultured Actinomycetes bacterium
CGGACTGCCCAATGTGGGAAAGTCGACCCTTTTTAATGCCCTGACCAAGAACAATGTTCTGGCGGCCAACTATCCCTTCGCAACGATCGAACCCAATGTGGGCGTGGTCGGAGTTCCGGATGCTCGCCTAGCCAAGCTGGCCGAGATCTTTGGTTCTGAGAAAGAGCTGCCAGCCTCTGTCTCCTTCGTTGATATCGCCGGAATCGTTAAGGGCGCATCCGAAGGCGCTGGCCTCGGTAATAAATTCTTAGCAAATATCCGCGAGACCGATGCAATCTGTCAGGTAGTGCGCGTATTTAGCGATGAGAATGTCACGCGCGAAGGCGAACGCACTGCGGCATTCGTTGATCCGGCATCGGATATCGAAGTCATTAGTACCGAGCTTGCGCTCGCGGACCTACAAACTATTGAAAAGGCGCTACCTCGCCTTGAGAAAGAAGCGCGCACCAATAAAGAGAAGTCCGCGATGATCGACGCGGTGAAGCAGGCGCAGGCGATTTTAAATGAGGGCAAGTTGTTGGTCGGTTCATCGGTTGACCTCGCCGCGATCGCTGAGTTGCAGTTGATGACGACAAAACCATTCCTCTATGTCTTTAACGTCGATGCTTCAGAGTTGAACGATCAAGCGCTTCGAGCAAAGCTGCAAGCACTCGTTGCACCAGCCCAAGCGATCTTCTTGGATGCAAAGACTGAGGCCGAACTTGCAGAACTCGATGAAGCCGATTCACTTGAGCTGCTCAAAGAGATTGGTATCGAAGAGCCAGGTCTTGCAACTCTCGCCAGAGTTGGTTTCGAGACACTTGGCTTACAGACATATTTAACTGCTGGTCCTAAAGAAGCTCGTGCATGGACTATCCATAAGGGCGATACCGCACCTATGGCAGCCGGTGTGATTCACACCGATTTTCAAAAAGGTTTCATCAAGGCTGAAATCGTAGCTTTCGATGATTTAGTTGATGCGGGGTCGATGGCAGAAGCCAGAGCACGCGGAAAAGTACGTATGGAAGGCAAGGAATACATAATGGCCGACGGAGATGTAGTGGAGTTTAGGTTCAACGTATGACACAAAAAATTAAGTATGAGAAGAGTCCGTACATCACTGGCGAGCTAAAGAAGCGTGATGATCTGCGCAACGTAGCGATCATCGCTCACGTTGACCATGGCAAGACCACGCTGGTCGATGCCATGTTGACCCAATCTGGCGCGTTCTCTGAGCACCAGAAAGAGGGAGAGAACCGTGACCGAGTCATGGACTCCATGGATCTTGAGCGCGAAAAGGGAATTACCATTCTCGCGAAGAACACCTCGATCCGTCGTGGTGCACAGACCGTTAACATTATTGATACGCCTGGCCACGCCGACTTCGGTGGCGAAGTTGAGCGCGGACTTGAGATGGTTGATGGCGTCATTCTGCTCGTCGATGCATCTGAAGGCCCACTGCCTCAGACTCGCTTCGTACTTCGCAAAGCGCTCGAAAAGAATCTTCCAGTGATCTTGGTGATCAACAAAGTTGACCGTCCCGATTCACGTATTCCAGAGGTTGTCGATGAGGCGTATGGTCTCTTCCTAGATCTCGATGCAAATGAAGATCAGATCGAATTCCCAATCGTCTATGCATCTGCAAAGGCTGGTCGCGCCTCATTGGTTCGCCCAGAAAATGGCGTCATGCCAGATCGCGAAAACTTAGATGCGCTCTTTGAAGTTATCTTCAATACGATTCCAGCACCGGTTTATCACGAGGGTGCACCACTCCAAGCACACGTCACCAACCTCGACTCCTCACCATACCTAGGTCGCCTTGCGCTCTGCCGTATCCGTGAAGGAATCATCAAAAAGGGTGAGACCGTGATGTGGATGAAGACCGACGGAACAACCGAGCGCGTCAAAATCTCTGAACTCTTAATTACAGATGGGCTAGAGCGCGTGCCAACAGCTGAAGCTGGCCCTGGCGATATCGTCGCTATCGCTGGTATCGAGACCATCACCTTGGGTGAAACCTTGGCCGATCTCGAAAAGCCACATGCGCTGCCACTTATTACTGTGGACGAGCCTTCTATTTCGATGACGATCGGTATCAATACCTCGCCACTCGCAGGACAAGAAGGAAAGCTTCTTACCGCGCGTCAGGTAAAGAACCGTCTCGATGCTGAATTGATCGGTAACGTCTCGCTTCGCGTAGTCAACACCGATCGCCCAGATACCTGGGAGGTCCAAGGTCGCGGTGAGCTTCAACTCGCAGTCTTGGTTGAAATCATGCGTCGTGAAGGTTTCGAACTCACAGTAGGAAAGCCACAAGTAGTTGTGAAGACCGTTGATGGCAAGCTGCAAGAGCCAATGGAGCGTTTGACTGTTGATATCCCTGAGGAGTTCCTCGGCGTTGTCACTCAGCTCATGGCACTTCGTAAGGGCCGAATGGAGCAGATGGTCAATCACGGTACCGGCTGGATCCGTATGGATTACAAGGTTCCATCACGTGGCCTGATCGGTTTCCGTACCGAGTTCCTTACCGAAACTCGTGGAACTGGTCTTATCCACCACGTCTTCGATGGTTATGAGAATTGGAACGGTGAGATCCGTACTCGTATCAGCGGCTCACTCGTCGCAGATCGTCGCGGCACCGTTACCGCTTATGCGGTCGATGGTGTTCAAGAGCGCGGTGTGATCTTCCTTGAAGTTGGTACCGAAGTCTACGAAGGCATGATTGTCGGCGAGAATTCACGTACCGAAGATATGGATGTCAACATCGTTCGCGAGAAGAAGTTGACCAATATGCGTTCATCTGGTGCCGATGATGCAAACCGCATCATTCCGCCACGCCTGCTCAACATGGAGCAAGCGCTCGAGTTCTGTCGCGAAGATGAGTGTGTGGAAGTAACTCCTAAGCACGTTCGTATCCGCAAGGTAATCCTTGATCAAAATGAGCGCGCCCGTAACGTCGGTCGCAACAAAAAGGTCAATCAGAACGCCGAATAAGCGGGAAACAGGGTGCTCAGCGCCAAATTGTCAGCCCGATTGGGTTAGATAGGCACATGAGCAATCTGGGAAGAGAATTGAAGCTGGTCAGGCGCGAGAGCGTCCGGCCAGCTTCTTCCTTTTCCCCGGAGCAGAGCGCAGTCATCGCTCACTCTGGCTCACCGCTCGTGGTCTATGGCGGCCCCGGTACCGGCAAGAGCACGGTGCTCGTTGAATCTGTCTTAGCTCGCGTTGCACGGGGCGTTGACCCTAATTCAATCTTGATCCTCACCTATGGCCGCGAGCGAGCTGCTTCACTCCGTGATGAGATCGCGCTTCGTGCAGCCACCACATCCTTTGAGCCACTGGCACGAACTTTTCACGCACTCGCTTTTGCGATTCTCAATGAGCAGATCGGCGAGAAGAGCCAACGGTATGTCTTGATCTCTGGCGCCGAACAAGATGCAGCGATCAAAGAGATGCTGACCAATCCACTCGTCACCATTCCGTGGCATCCAGAGCTAGAACGTGCGATGAGTACACGTGGCTTTGTCCGCGAAGTTCGCGATCTGATTTTGCGCGCAACCGAACTCGGGCTTACGCCACAGGATCTTCAGGCGATGGGTCAGCGTCTTGATGAGAAATATTGGGATGGCGCAGCAAAATTCTGGGCTTCCTATCACGGTGCACAAGAGTTGGCGCATGCCACCGTCGGTGAAGCGCTCATCAAGATTGATCCCAGCGCCATCATCTATGAAGCAATCGCGGTATTAAAGAGCGATCCGGCACGTCTGGCGCTCTTCAAGCGCAGATACTCAACGATCATCGTCGATGAGTTTCAAGAGAGCGATCCATCTCACCGCGAACTTCTCGCTCTCCTCGCAAGCGATGATCTCGTGCTCTTCGCCGATCCCGATTCGGCGATTGGTCGATTTCGTGGCGCAGATCCCGATGGCCTACTCCGTGCCTGCGAGAACTTCGCCACCACGAGCATCACTCTCGATCGGGTCTACCGATCCACGCCTGCAATCACTGATCTAGGTAGCGCCGTCGCAGCACATTTTCGCAGTGCAAGCCCTACCCGCACTCGTTCGTCTACTCGCAATCCCGCCGGCGGGATCGAATGCCGCAAATTCGCTGGGCCAACACAGAGTGCGGAGTACATCGCCTACCAACTTCGCAGAGCGCATCTCCACGACGGAATCCCGTGGTCGCAGATGGCGGTCTTAGTCCGCAACCCAAATGCGGAGGTCGCTGCGCTTACTCGTGCCTTCGCGCGTAACTCAATTCCACTTACTGTCGATGCAACCGC
>CAIZGZ010000013.1 GCA_903932695.1 uncultured Actinomycetes bacterium
AAGAGCTTGGTATTAGGGTCGGTAGTGAGCGCAAAATTGCCGTTGCCGTTGTCTTTATAGACCTGCCCGGTCGAATTGTTGGTGAGGGTATTTGCGACTGCATCGTACTTATATTCCTCGGTGAGGAGCGAAGCTGATGTCTCGGTCTGAGGTTCGATTAAACCAGCACCATTTGGGAGCGGAAGTTTTAGAGCATTAATTTGATCACCGAGGTTTGCAGCCTGGTCCGGTGTGTACGCCTTAAATCCAGTTAATCCAATCGCATCGCCATTTGCAGCAGTGGTAAATGATCCAGCAGGAAGAGCTACGACTGATTGCGCATTTCCAACAAAAGATTGTTTGGTAGCAGGGTTGGTGAGGAGCGCCGTCATCTGACCATCTTTAACGCCGAGCACCATGTCGTAGGTCGTGTTATTTGGATCGGGGGTGAGGCCATTTGCAAGCAGAGCAGTAATGGCATCTTTCTTTGATACCTCGTTACCGGTCTGGAAATTAAAGAGCGACATCGTCACGGTGTAGATAACTGGGACCAAGATGAAGAGCACCATCAAGATCAGACCAGGGGTAAGGAATTTAAATGGGACTGGCTTCTTGCCAAAGTAAACATAATTGACGATCAAGAAGATCAGTGCGATCACCAATTGGATGACGCCTGAGTGTTTGCTCACGGCAGCGAGAAACATCCAGACCAATAGCGCATCCACCGCAGCCATAAAGAGAATTTTTGCGATGAGAGCCTTGGTACCGGCGAATCCAGATAAGCGATGCATGTTCAATCTTCCTCTTAAAACCTCTGGGCGAAAGAAAACTTGCCAGCACTATGAGCGCTGGCAAGTCTCCATAACTACACGTTGCGATTAATTACTTAGCCGCGTCGTTGAAGTCTTTCTGCTCGATTGCAGCTGCAGCATTTGCAGAAGCCGCAACATCCTTACCTTGGGTAAGAATTGCGGTCCACATGCTTGAGATTGTTGAATACCAAGATGTTCCGCCAGCAGCGTCGTTCAAGAATAGATCAACCTGAGGTTGTCCATGCAAGAAGGCGTTTCCAACAGCTACAGTGCTTGGATCTGTCGCAGCAGCAACCGCAGCAGATGATGCTGGTGGACGCTTAGAGAGCTTTGACATTGCGAGCTGTGCTGAAGGTGAACCGAACCAGTTCACCAAGAGCTGACGTGCACCGATTGCAACTCCATGTGTTGAAGCATATGAAGTGAGGTATGCACCTGTGTAACCGATGAACTGTGCACCATATGTGCCAGCCTTGAGGCCAGGGATTGCTGAGATGCCGAAGTTGATTCCCTTAGCGGTCATTCCGGCATAGTTCCATGCACCCGTGATGACGAATGGGATCTTTCCTGCATCAAAATCAGCCATGCATGATGATGGATCTGCAAAGCCCTGCCAGAAACCATTTGACTTACCTGATGAATCCAGGAGGTAGGTCTTTACGTTTCCGATCATTGTTGGGTTGTTGACCTGAACTGATGTGAAGTTTGGCTTACCCTTTGAGATATCCCAAGCTCCGCCGCCAAGTGCTGACATCACTGCAACGTCTTCCCATGAACCATCAGCGGTGCAAAGGCCAGCTGAAAAGCCCTTTGAGCTCTTGTTTGCGAGGTAGTAGTTGACCATATCTGCAAGAGATGTTGGTGCTGTTGGGCTGTATGCCTTGTTGTACTCGAGTGCTGAACCATCGGTATCTAGAGGAATTCCGTAGGTTGAAGATCCAACTGATACGAAGTTAATCGCACCTGATGGGAATGATGTCTTGAGTGATCCAATTTGGATTGGCGCAAGCTTTCCGCTCTTTACATCTGATGCAAGATCAAGCGCTCCTGCGTAGATATCTGGAGCTGATGCAGCTGTCGCATTTGCCCATGCACTCTGGAGAGCGCTAAGAGATGAGAAGAACTTAATGTTGATCTTGTAGCCAGGAACAATTGAAGTATTGCCCTGAAGAAGTGTGGTGAGCTGAGGACCGCGTTGATCGTCTGCCCAGATTGTTAGTGTGCGAGTTGCTGCGTTAGCTGATGGGACTAGCATCGCTGACACAACGAGAGCTGCGGACGCGATTGCGCCGACTACTCCAAGTTGCTTCTTTTTCATGCATTCCTCCATGGAAGTAGATTGGATCGAAATCGACCAATCAGTGTGATCATCGACGCGCGTCGATGACTTTGTGCTACTGTAGAACAGATTTCACCACCAAGGAAGAGAACACGGGCGAATTGCGACAATTGTGATGAAAAGTTTATAAATGGCCACGCGAGCCGATGTAGCCAGGCTTGCTGGGGTCTCCGCCAGCACCGTCTCCTATGCGTTGAGTGGCGAACGCCCGATGAAACCTGAAACCAGGGCCCGAATCTTGGCAGCGGTAGCCGAACTCAATTATGTCCCCCACTTTGCCGCCGGGGCGCTGGCCGGCAAGAGATCAAAGGCGATCGCTCTTCTCTTTGCTGGCTCCGAATTAGCGATCAGCCCGGTAGCGCTCGAGTATGTCACTGGTGCAGCTAACGCGGCACGTGCCCGTGGCTATCACTTAATCCTCTGGCCAAGTGATGAGACCGCGCTTGCTGATGTAAAGCGCTTCTCGCTCTCCGGACTGCTCGCCGGAGTTTTGCTGATGGAGATTCGTCTGGAAGATGAGCGGGTTGAGGCGCTTCAAGAATTAAATATTCCAATAACGCTCATCGGGCGAACCAAGAACACGGGCGAGATTCCATTTGTCGACCGAGATTTTTCGGCGGTAGCAAAGGCCGCCACGTCTTACCTAGCCGATCTCGGTCATAAGAAAATTGGGCTTCTGACCCAACGTCGCGGCAAAGATGAACTCGTCCTTGGAGTTGATAGTCGATTTAAGAGTGAAGTTCTCACAGCTGCTAAGTCGGAGTCGTTTGAGATCTGCGAACTCTCTGTTGAGAACTCCGCTCAAGCAGGTCGAGAAGCATGTGCCGCATTACATGAGAACCATCCTGATGCAACGGCACTCGTAGCGCTCCCCGATCTTGCAACTATGGGCTTTCTCAGCGCCGCTCAAGAGTTAGGTATCAGGATTCCGCATGACTTCTCGGTGTTAGCTCTGAATACGCCCGACAATCAAGTGGGTCTTACGTGGCCGCCGCTATGCACCGTCACTATTCCAGCAAATGAGATGGGTCGAGCAGCTGCAGATATATTGATCGATCAACTCAAAGCAGAGCAGACCCAATCCCGGATCCAACAATTGTGGGCAGGCGAGCTCAGCATCCGTGGAACGACGGCAAAATCTCCTAGACTCTGACCATGATCGAATCGGTAAAGTCAGGTTTCGCTAAGTACAGTGATTACAAAGGTAGAGCTACTCGTAGCGAATATTGGTACTGGTACCTCTTCACCATCATTCTGATCTCGCTCGCAGGAATTCTTGATGTCGAAATCTCCAAAAACAGCTCATTTATTACCGATATTGCAGAGCTCGTGATCCTGCTCCCCACCATCTGTGTTGGCATTCGCAGAATGCATGATTCGGGTCATCGCGGTTGGTGGCTACTCTGCCCGATCGTGAATTTTATTTTTCTTCTCTCGCCAAGCGTCGAAGATAATCAGTACGGCACCCGTCCATACAGAAGTAGTAATTAACTCCGTCGATCAGCGCGTGCGCTGGTGCATCCGACTTACGGACTTGCATGCCACAGATCGGGTCTATCGCAAACTCACTACTCTTCCCAATATTCCTTCGATAGAGAAGATAGATAGCCACACTTACAACTAGCGCAACGCTATTAAGCAGCGCCGTGCTATCCCATCGGAACGTCTCAGAGCCGACTCTCAGTGCCCTGATTGTTGGACCTATCCCAAGTGCTTGAAATATGAGTTCGATCGTAAGTCCGCTTACCGCCATCACCGACCAAAATGCGAAGAAGAGTTTTATCGCAGAGATAAACCCATAATATTTTTTATAGATGAGAAGCAGCGGGAACGATAAAAGGTCTGCGAAGATAAAGGAGATCACTCCACCAAATGAGATGCCGTTATGCCACAGCGCTGCGGCAAGCGGAACATTTCCTACCGAACAGACAAAGGTGAGTGTTGCGATAATGGGACCAACAATGACATCCACAACCTGAGTAGCAAAACCATGGCCGTGCAAGAAAAATGAGCTCCAGATATGAGTAGGGACAATTGCACTAAGAACTCCCGCAACAACGAAACCCGCCAGCAGTTCAAAGCGCATCATGGTGAAGTCACCAACCGTGAAACCTGCAGCGTCCGCTAACGAACTCCGTGTAGGTGCTTCTTCTGCTTGGCCCAACACTGGTAACTGAATGACCTTCTTCTTCGGAAACAACTTCGGAAGAGTTACCCAGAGCAAGAGGCTCATGACGATTCCACCAAATATTTCAGCGAGCGCAAATTGCCAACCCAGCAAGCGCCAGATCACCAAACCTAAATCGAGGACCAGATTCGTGCTGGCAAACATAAAGATCATAGAACTAGTGAAATCCGCACCCTTTTTATAGAGACTATGAGCGAGCGCACTTGCGGCATACGAACACGATGAGCTGATCGCACCAAAGAAAGTAGCCTTGGCAACGCTTCGTCCGCTGTGATCGCCAAGCGTCTGGGCGATCTTCTGACGCGAAACGTAAGCCTGGACCAGACCTGAAAGCGTGAACCCCAAGACCAAGGCCCAGAAGGTTTGATAGAACATCCAGAACGCTTCTTGTAAGCCATGCCAGATCGAACTCATCGTCCTACTTTTCCTAAGGCTTTGAGAAGGTCGGTTGCTGTTATGGGTGAGATTTTAGAGCTAGCTAATTTCCCAGCAAGAGCGTGCATGCTCACCGCCTTATCAATCACACCCATAATTTCGGAATCTGTCTCTGGTCGCCACGAAGCTAAGAGCGAACCGAGTAGGCCAGCGAGTACATCCCCGGTGCCAGCTGTAGCGAGCTCAGAGCCGCCGACCGCATTGGTGAGATGCGCGCCATAGGGGCTCGCGATCACCGTCTCCTCACCTTTGAGTAAGACATACGCCTCAAAGTGCTTGGCCATCTTGAGCGCCGCCGTAATTCGAGAGCTTCTATCCGCCCCAACCGGGAAGCCGAGTTTCACTGCCTCACCATGATGTGGGGTGATTACCACTACCTCAGCGTTGATTTCACGTGAAAGCGTCATAGCGCTCGCATCAAGGACCGCGAATCTACTCAACGGAATCTGAAAATTCCTTCGTAGCGTCGGTGAACCTGATCCGATTATCCACGCATCTACCGAAACTTCCGAAATTTTCTTACGAACAACAACATCGGGATAGGCAGAGAGCACAAGCAAAGTCGGTAAGCGATCTTGCGAAAGGTAGGTGATGTAGCCGCTGCCACCACGCCGCGCTCCGCCAACACAGAGCACCGCTGCTCCAGAGTATGCGCGACTTCCCGCTATGACGCCTACCGTGCCATGTGAATACTTATGAGCGTCATGTGCCAGCTCTTTGAGGAAGACTTTGCTCATTACAAGCGATCTCGAACAGCCCATAAATCAGGGAAGACTGGTCGATGGAGAGTAGATGCGAGGTAATCAACCCCCGAAGATCCACCTGTACCGGTCTTATGGCCAATCGTCCGTTCAACCATCTTTACGTGGCGATAACGCCACTCTTGGAGACCTTCGTCGATATCGACTAACCGCTCGCAGACCATCGCGGTCTCTGGATCGCTCTGGTGAATCTCTACTAAGAGATCTTGGATCTCATTGTTCGGGGCGTAATGCTCGGCAAAATTACGATCGAGGTGAGCAGCAGAAACTTGGTGTCCGCGTTCTGCGAAATACTTAATTGCGCTATCCCACAAGGAGCGGCGTTCGGTGATTGTTTTAATCTTTGCTTGAGCTTCCGGCGGCAAGTGGCCAGCCATCTTTGAATCTCGTCGCCCAAGCACCGCTTCTACTTCACGGAACTGTGCTGACTGAAATCCCGATGATGACGAGAGGAAGTTGCGGAACGAGTTGAATTGAAGTGGCGTCATTGTTTCAAGAATATCCACTTGCGATACACAGACCTTAAGAATTGTTCGAATTCGACCAAGAGTAGCTAGCGCTGGATAGGTCTCTCCTGCTTCAAGTGATGACTGCGCCTTTGCAAATTCATGGAGCAGTTGTTTAAACCATAACTCGTAGGTCTGGTGGATGACGATGAAGAGTAACTCGTCATGCTCAGGACCTTCTGAGACCGTCCGTTGAAGTTCTAGGAGTTCATCAACTGCAAGATACGAAGTGTAGGTAAGAGCGGAATCGTATGAACTCATGTGACCTTGATATTTTCTGCGTTGATTTTTTCGTATTGGCGAGTGCTCACCAAGTCACGTAGCCGAGCAAAACCATCCCAGATCTCAACATAACTTGTTGGAAGTGGCGAGATCGCTACTCGAATCGAATTGGGTTCGCGGTAATCTGGAATGACATTGGCATACTGACGTAGTGCAAGTGCAATGCGCTTTGCGTCAGGATGAACGAGCGAGATATGTCCACCACGCTCTTTAGCTTCACGAGAGGTGTTCATCGTAAAACCAAGTGGAGCAAGCCACGCGTCGAAGAGTTCGATCATCATCTGAGTTCCGATCGCACATTTTTCATCAATAGCCGCAATCGTTGCCGCTTCGATCATGCCAAAAGCGCTCTGAATACATCGCAATCCGATCAACGATGGGCTAGCAATCTGAAATCCGCGCATGCCATCGTTCTTTTCAAAGACTGGACCCATCGCAAATTGATTGCGTTGTGCAAACCAGCCTTGTATCGGAGCCTTGAGCTCGGCTTGAATTCGCTTAGAGATATACATCCAAGCTGGCGATCCAGGTCCAGAGTTTCCATATTTATAGGTGCAACCCACCACCAGATCGACTCCGGCAGCATCGAGCTGCATATCAATTGCTCCCACCGCATGGCTAGCATCCCAGATCGCTAGGGCGCCATATTCACGTGCAAGTTCGGTGAGCGCTTTAATGTCATTGCGTGCTCCAGAGCGATACTGAATAACTTCAAAGGTAATAAATGCGACATCGTCGGACATATAGGGGCGAAGCAATTCAGGAGTGATTCGCTCATGTGGGAAATCACTGTCAGCTTCGTTGTCGATCTCAATCAGATTTAAGCCATGGCGATCGGCAAATCCTTGAAGGATGTAGCGATCTGTCGGGAAGTTTGCCTTGTCGATGATGATGGTTTTGCGACCAGGTCGGGCTGCAAGCGCTGCCCCAACTAATTGATAGAAATTTACAGAGGTGGTGTCGCAGGCAAGCACCTGTCCGGCTGCCGCGCCGAGGGCGGCTCGTCCGATGAGATCGCCAACGCTCTCTGCCTCATCGATCCAATCACCCCAACCTTCGACCAATCGAGGTCCCCATTCCTGGGTGAGGTAATTGTTTACTACTTCGATGGTCTGCTTTGGCAGCCGGCCAAGCGAGTTACCGTCGAGGTAACAGAGTTCGGGGTCGGTGATGAGAAATTGCTCTCGATACTTCGCGAGCGGATCTTTGGCATCTAAAGCTAAGGCGTACTCTCTATCGGTCACGTTCATGTGAATACTTTATCCTTGTTGACCGAGGTTTTGTATCGCTTAAATGACTCTTTCACTCATTCGCTAAGCCTTAATACCCGCCTTAGATAGTGCAGAGACAAGTGATGTATAGAAGCCTTGTGATGTATATGAAGCTCCGCCAACGCCTTGGATGTTTGCGGATTGAACCTGCAAGACTTCTTGTACGAGCATTGGAATCGCTTGCGAATTAATCTGTTGATCGCGCATCTGTGAGGTTGGGTAGACCGGAACCGCTACCTTTGTAATCTTGCCTGACTTGACGGTGACAGCTACTTGTACTGCACCAAATCGAGTCTGTGCGGCGCTACCGAGAAATGTTCCGCTCTTAGCTTTGATTGTCGTAGCTGCTAATGCAGAGTTTGCCTGTGCAGGAAGTACAACAATCGCAGCTCCTAATGAGCAGATCGCGCCTAGCTTGATCAGTTTCGTATTCTTCATTCTCTCTCCCACTCGTAGTTCGATGCCCTTATTACAGGGCACAAACCTGAGAGATCTCTGGGGTGGACCTGAAACTGTGGTGGAAGTTTCCTCAAGAAGAGTTCGCTTAAATCCTGACGATCAGTTCGGCGGAGATAATGAAACGATCCGGTGCACTGCCGAAGTAGAGAAATGGGTAACAGGTCGAGATTGTTAAGGATGCATATTTTGTCGGAACGATCACGGTCTTATCATTTGCTTTCACTATTCTTGTCCGTGTTACACGATAGATAAATGTGCCATCTTTCGTTGTAATCGTGATCTCTTCACCAATCTTCACCTTGCCTAAGTGAGTAAATACCGTATCTCTATGCCCAGCAAGTACAGTGTTATCAGCCGCACCTGGCATGACGCTCTGTCGAAAATGACCGACACCCTTTGCCAGGGTTGCTTCAGTCGTGCCTTCATAAATTTTGATCGTTCTGCCAAGCGAAGGAATGGAGATGGTACCTAGGTAACTTCCTTCGGCAGGAGGAGCGGCAACAGGTGAAAGTGCTTTGATGTAATCCGACCACGGATGATTTATCGCTGGCAGGTAGGCGACTCCATCTACCTGGTTATCACTCCACACTCGATACCCCGAATATCCCACCGTAGCGATTCCTGCCGCTAACAACGTTAGCGACAGGAGTTCTAACAGCAGGTGCCGCTTATGCGGATGTGACACTACTTCTTCTTTGAGATGAGGTATTTCCGTGATTCATAGCCGATAGCACCGAGAAGAATCAAGACGCCTCCGCCAATAAGCGCATTACCCCAAGGAGTCGATGTCTTCGGCAAAGTACCACCAGTGATTGTTCCGCTAGAAGTAGGAACAGGTGTTGGTGTTGAGCTAGCAACAGGTGCTGAAGTTACTGGGCGTGCAGCCATATCAAAGTTGGTGCGAGTGACTGTGATATCTCGATTTGAGGTAACAATGACCCGACCACCTGCGGTGATTGGTCCAGACCATTCTCCGCGATACCCAGGTGTTGCGACTTCTGAGAGATCATATGTACCTGGGGCAAGGCTTAGCGCCCATCCGACTCCGCCAGTACCTGGTGCTGGACTCATCGAGACTGCCTTACCGCCTTTACGGACGATGATGTCAAAGTCCTTTGCAATTGCTGTTCCACCATGCGAATTCACAACAATTTTGATGATGTGAAGTAAGCCGGGTACTACGACTGGAGCTGGTGTTGGCGAAACTGTTGCTGCTGGAGTACTCCGACGAGGCGCTGCTGGAGCAGTTGTTTCGGTAGGAGTAGGA
>CAIZGZ010000014.1 GCA_903932695.1 uncultured Actinomycetes bacterium
ACTCACACTTCCGGTCGCAATCGAACTCTTAGCTCGACCATCAGGAGAACGCGAACTTGGTATTGAACCCGCAACCGGATTCCCGCTCATCGCAAAATCTGGTCGATTCGGTCCGTATGTGACCCAAGTACTTCCAGAGCCTGAGCTGGTCGTGGATAAGAAGAGTGGTGAGTTAAAGAAGCCGCGCAAGAAGAAAGACGATCCAAAACCGAAGACCGCATCACTGCTCAGCACGATGTCGCTCGACACGATTACTTTGGAAGATGCCCTAAAATTAATGTCGCTGCCTCGTGAACTCGGTGAATACGAAGGCGCACCGATCACGGTGCAGAACGGTCGATATGGTCCCTACCTCACCCATGGTGTCGACTCGCGAACTCTCACTTCAGAAGAACAACTCTTCACCATTGATCTCGAGCAAGCGATCGAGATCTATAAGCAGCCAAAGGTCCGCCGCCGCGGCGTAGCCAAACCGCCACTCAAGGACCTTGGGCTAGACCCAGCCTCGGGCAAGCAGGTGCTGGTGAAAGATGGCCGATTTGGTGCCTATGTCACCGATGGTGAGACCAATGCGACCTTGCGCCGCGGCGACACCATCGAATTTTTGACCCTAGAGCGCGGCATGGAGCTGCTCGCTGGCCGCCGTGCCTGGGAGGCAGAGAATGGCGGTGCCCCAGCAAAAGCAGGTAAGGCCCGCAAGGCAGCCACCAAAAAGGTCACCACTCGGAGCAAAAAGAGCGCCCCAACCCTGACCTCTAAGGTCGTGAAGGCGACCGGCGCACCCAAAACGAAGAAGAAGGCGGCTAGCGGCACTGGCCGTGCACAGTAAAGAGCCCAGGCTCCCAGCCCCCCGCTCGACCCGCGTAGGCTTACCCCATGTCCCAAGCACTGCCATATCCCAGCGCCCCGGCGCAGACGGATTCACGTAGCGTCTTGGCAATCCCGGCCTTTCGCCGCCTCTGGTATTCGATGGCATTCTCCTCCTTTGGCGACTGGCTTGGCCTACTTGCGACTACTGCGCTCGCTCTTGAGCTCGCCGGTGGCAATTACCAGAAAGCAAACTTCGCGATCGCCGGCGTCTTTATCGTCCGACTTCTGCCTGCAGTATTGCTCGGACCAATTGCCGGTGTGATCGCCGATCGATTCGATCGACGTCGCCTGATGATCGTCTGCGACATTCTTCGCTTCGGTTTCTACGCATCGATTCCAATTGTTCACAATTACATCTGGCTCTACACCGCAACAGTGATCGTTGAATCCATCACGCTCTTCTGGTCACCAGCTAAAGAGGCTTCGGTTCCTAACCTTGTCCCGAAAGATAAGTTAGAGAATGCAAATCAAATGACGCTGGTCGCAAGTTATGGCAGCGCACCTGTCGCCGCTTTAATGTTCTCGATTCTTGCTGGTGTTGCTACCGCACTCTCATCGATTACCTCAAAGCGTTATGCATCTACCGCGGATCTTGCGCTCTACATCGACTCACTCTCCTTCCTTTACACAGCGTGGGTAGTCTTTAGACTTCAGAAAATTCCACGCGAGAGCACAAATAAGAGCGCAGTCAATGACAACATCGGTAAATCACTCATCGATGGATTTAAATTTGTCTCCAGCTCCAAAGTAATCAGCGGTTTGATCCTTGGCATGCTCGGTGCATTCTTCGCCGCAGGTGCGGTGATCGGACTCGCACGTACCTTTGTCGGTGATCTCAACGCCGGTGATGCTGCTTACGGAATTCTCTTTGGTTCCGTCTTTGCCGGGCTCGCACTTGGCATCTGGCTTGGACCAAAGATCTTTAGCCAATTCTCACGTCGTCGTATCTTCGGTGCATCACTCACCGTCTCATCCTTCTTTTTGATCCTCTTAGCGCTCGTCTCAAATATCGTCTTGGCGATGTTTGTCACCGTTTTGCTCGGCGCATTTGCTGGCCTCTCCTGGGTTACCGGCTTCACCATGCTTGGACTTGAGGTTGCCGATGAAGTACGCGGCCGCATCTTTGCCTTCGTTCAATCGCTGATCCGCATCTCACTCGTCTTAGTCTTGGCTATCGCTCCGGTTATCGCCGCATCAATTGGCCGCCATACCTTCACCATCCATAACCACAAACTCAACTATGACGGCGCCGCATTCACCCTCTTTGGTGCAGGAGTTATTGGCTTAGTTGTCGGCATCATCTCTTACAAGCGGATGAAAGATCGCCCTAATGTCTCCTTCTTCTCTGATGTACTCGCTGCGCTTCGTGGTGAACTCGTCTCAGAGAGCGGCCGCACTCATACCGGTCTCTTCATCGCCTTCGAAGGCGGCGAAGGTTCTGGCAAATCAACGCAGACCCAACTCCTCAAAGAATATTTGGAAGCACGCGGCGAGAAAGTTCTCTTGACTCGCGAACCTGGCGGCACCGAACTTGGCAACCAACTTCGCAAAATTTTGCT
>CAIZGZ010000015.1 GCA_903932695.1 uncultured Actinomycetes bacterium
AGTTACATCGTTGAGCTTTGCCATCAAAGTGCCAGCGGTTACGTGCTGTCCAACCTTGACGTAAATATTTGTGATCTGCGCAGAGACCGAAGGTGAGACACCGACATCGCCCGGACTCAATACTGTGCCTGAAGCTGAGACCGTTGATTGGACATCTGCCACAGATGCTGTGGTTGTCTGTGCTGCAGCTACGGCTGCTTTGGGATGGAGCGAACTCCAACCCCAATAACCAATGCCAGCGGCGATCAAGACGACCACCAGATTTACAGTAAGAATTCGGATGCGCGATTTATTCATGGGGTAAAGGTAGGTGGGCAAACCGATATTCAACCCCCAGAATGCTGGAAGTTACCTGTGAATAGTTGCGAGTTTTAGCGCTCGAGCGGGATCAGCCAGGCGGTATCGCTATGGCGTTCGATGATCCAGGCCGAGTACTCCTTGAGCTCGGGCTTCATGAAGATCGCTGCGCCATCCTTGCCATCGACCATCAGCGCCGTAGCCAAGGCATCGGCTAAGCCACCATCTGGGCCCATCACCGTGGCGCTATTGGCCCCAATGGCCACCATGCCATCGCGCGGATTAATGATGTGAGCGCCGATCTCGTACTGACCAGAGGTGGCGATCGCACCGTCGGTGATCTCAAAGACTTTGACGACTTTGAACTTATTCTCTGGGCTGCGAATACCGATCGACCAAGGCGTGCCTGGTTCTACCCCGCCGGCCAGAGAGAGATCTCCCGCTGCGTTAATTTGAATATGTACCGCCCCATGAGATTTGAGAATTTCGATGCAGTGATCGGCGGCCCAGCCTTTGACGTAGCCGGATGGATCAAAGCCCTTCTTGACTGCCCATGGATCAAAAGCTCCGTTGGTGAGATCTTTTGCGCGCAGGCAGAGCTGCCAGATCTCTTGCATCATCGGCGATGCTGCTTCGATGGTGATCTCTTTACGACGCAATTTGGAGACTTCGGAATCGCTCTTAAATGGCGAGAAGATCCGATCAACTTCTTTTACATATTCGGTGAGCTCGGCGATACCGGCGTTTAGCTCTGCCTCACTTGCGGTGCTCGACGCAGCTTCAACATAGAGGATGGTGCCCCAGACATCGATCTCAGCGGCAACGCGTACTAGATCACTCATTACATACCAGCTTTAGAGAGCGCAGAGACGAGCGATTGGTAGAAACCTTGGGAGGTATACGAAGCGCCACCGACTCCTTGGATATTTGCAGATTGTGCGGCGATCGTCTGTTGCTCCAACCATGGAATTGCTTGGGCGTTAATCTGTTGATCTTGGAAAGATTCGCGTGGATAGACCGGCGCGGTCACATTGGTAATACGACCGTTCGATACCGTGATCGACACTTGAACTGGACCAAAGCGAGTCTGTGCTGCATCACCAGTAAATGTTCCGGAAGCTGCTGCTGGCTTAGTGGCTTGGGTTGCGGCAGGAGCTGGCGCTGTTGTCGCGGCAGTAGAACCTTGGGCAGTTGCATTTGCCGACGAGGTGCCAGTCGAAGATTTGAGCGTTGTCTTCTTCTTACTCTTCTTTGTTGAGGTAGTTGCAGTTGGCGCAGGGGTGGTTGTTGCTGGCGTGGTTGCTGGAGCAGTAGCTGTTGTTGTCGGCGTCGTTGCTGGAGCTGTGGTTGTACCGGCGCCCGACAATGAACCACCAGAGAGCGAACCACCAGAGAGTCCCCCGGTAAGTCCACCAGATGTGCCGAATTGTGGTGGCGTAATCGAGACGACTGCGCCAAGGCCACCCAGGGTGCCTCCTACGATCAGTGCAAAGCGCTTAGACAGCATGGAATTCGAACTCCTCTGTATGTACTCGGTTCTTTGGGATTCCGGCATCCTTTGCCGATTGGAATACGCGCTCAACTAATGGGGTTGGGCCGCATACATAAACTTCAGAATCCTTAAATTGTGGGACGAACTTAGCGATATATGGAGCGGTCATCGGATGTATTTTCCGCGATCCCACTAAGTAATGAATTCGCGCACCGCGGTGCGCCGCAGCCGCATCCAACTCTTTGCGGAAGATCAACTCTTCTTCGGTGCTCACTCGATAGAGAAGATCAACCGATTTTGAAGCATCGATCTCATCAAGCAAAGCACGCAGCGGAGTAATTCCTACGCCACCACCAATGAGAACGATATGACCACTGTTGGCCTTGCTCGCAACAAATGTGCCATATGGGCCTTCGAAAAATACTCGAGTACCGGCTTTGAGATTGATGACATCCGATGAGTGATCACCGAGATCTTTAATGGTGATGCGCATGTAATTCTTCTGTGGTGCCGCAGAAAGCGAATACGGGTGCGAGACCAAG
>CAIZGZ010000016.1 GCA_903932695.1 uncultured Actinomycetes bacterium
TATCCAAGGGCAAGTTGGAGCAGGTGCAAGCGTCCTCATGTCGATCCGCAAAGGATTCTCAACGACTCCTGCAGTAGCAGTTGCTCGCAATCAAGATATGGTCCACCGCGTAGTCGGACGTCCAGGAATTATTCTTGTCGGTGAAGGTTCGCCAGCTGTACGCCAGCTCCTGATCGATGAGAAGCGCAAGATGGAACGATTCATCCCGGGAATTCATATTGTTGATCTCGTTGTCGGCGATGAGCCAGGGCAGGTAAAGCTGCGCAAGCTGCAAAAGACAATCAAGAAGTTGCCTAAGAAATTATCTAAGACTCAGCTTCGCGAAGTTCGCAATCGCGTCAAGGCAATTGGTGGCATGAGCATGCCGATTCCAAAGGGTCCACTTCCAAAGGGCGCAAAGGTTCCCCGCCGCTAACCACGAGCTAGGAGACCGCAAAGGTCAGCACATGGGACACAAGAGGAGTTTGTTAACTTTTGTTAACTTTCTCCGCCCAGCTAGGCCGCTGGCTGTAACACGCGCGTAACAATGCTGGAGCTCAGCCAATCGTGATACCCACGTCCATCCTTGGTGAGCAGCGCCGGAAATACCAAGCAGAGCAAAATCGTTCGCTCTAACACTCGAAGCGCTGGGATCCGTGGCGCACCATTTACGCCTACAACACGCAGGCCAGCGACGCGTTGGCCTGCAGATGAGCCGGTCAGAACGGTCAAGAGCAGCACCTCAATGAAGAATATGAGGAGCGGTAGGAGCGCAGCCGGGCCCGTCCGATGGCGGGTGATGAGGCCGGCTATCCCCTGGCACATAATCCAGTCGATCATGACGGCGATGAAGCGGCGGCCAAACGAGGCTTGCATAGGCATATCCGAAGGGTAACATTGCCCCCGTAACGCGGCCCATCGATGCGCCTCGCCCCAGATATAGATAATCCAACTGATTATTCTCTAACCAAATCGGGAGAAGAATGTTTAAAAATTCATCTGAGATCTTCGCATTCATCAAGAAAGAAGATGTCAAGCTCATTGATATCCGCTTCATCGATCTTCCAGGTATCCAGCAGCACTTTAACGTCCCTGTCGAATCATTCGATGAGGCCGTCTTCACAGATGGTTTGATGTTCGATGGATCTTCTATCCGCGGCTTCCAGGCTATCCATGAATCAGATATGAAGTTGCTCCCAATTCCGGGCAGCGCGTTTATCGATCCGTTCCGCAAAGAGAAGACACTTGTTATCAACTTCTCTGTCCACAACCCAATCGACAACTCCCCTTACAGCCGCGATCCTCGTGGTGTTGTTGCTAAGGCCGTTGAGTATCTCAAGTCGACAGGTATCGCTGACACAGCATTCTTCGCTCCTGAAGCAGAGTTCTACATCTTTGATGAAGTGAACTTCTCGACTTCTCAAAACGCTTCACACCACTTCATCGATTCAATCGAAGGCGCATGGAACACCGGCGCATCGATGGAGTCTGATGGTTCTGCAAACCGTGGTTACAAGACTCGCTACAAGGGTGGATATTTCCCAGTATCACCAACCGATCAGCTTGCAGATCTTCGCGATGCGATGGTCATGAAGCTTGGCGAGGTAGGACTTCTCGTTGAGCGTTCCCACCATGAAGTCGGAACAGCCGGACAGATGGAGATCAACTATCGCTTCAGCGATATCTTGACCGCTGGTGATGATGTCATGAAGTTTAAGTACGTCATCAAGAACGTTGCATGGGAAGGCGGCAAGACTGCGACCTTCATGCCAAAGCCACTCTTTGGTGATAACGGTTCAGGTATGCACGTTCACCAATCACTCTGGAAAGATGGCAAGCCACTCTTCTTCGAAGAGGGCACATATGGCGACCTTTCAGATATGGCACGTTGGTACATCGGCGGACTTCTCAAGCACGCACCTGCGTTGCTCGCTTTCACCAACCCAACTGTTAACTCATACCACCGTCTAGTCCCTGGCTACGAAGCTCCGGTAAACCTCGTTTACTCAGCTCGTAACCGTTCTGCTTGTATTCGCATTCCAATCACAGGTAAGAATCCAAAGGCTAAGCGCATTGAGTTCCGTTGCCCAGATCCATCATCGAACCCATACCTCGCTTTTGCAGCGATGCTCATGGCCGGTATCGATGGAATCCAGAACAAGATTGAGCCACTAGCACCTGTTGATGTTGATCTCTACGAGCTCGAGGGTGAGGCAGCTGCCGCTATCCCACAAGTTCCAGGATCACTTCCTGAGGTATTGGATGCTCTTGAAGCCAACCACGACTTCCTCACAAAGGGTGGCGTCTTCACACCAGATCTCATCGAAACATGGATCAACTACAAGCGTTCTGCTGAGGTTGATTATGTTCGTCTACGTCCACATCCAGCTGAGTTCGAGCTTTATTACGACATCTAAGCCCAGACTCGGCGGTTGATCCGTCCAATAAGCCCCTGCAGCCATCGGTTGTGGGGGCTTTTTGCTGGGATAATTGTGGCTCAGCCCACATAACCCTAGAATTCGATATCGAAATAGGACCTCAATAGTCATGACGGAAGGCGGACACCTAAGTGTCACTGATAAATTTTCGCTCTTCGTCACGATTTAATTGGAATCAAAATCGGATA
>CAIZGZ010000017.1 GCA_903932695.1 uncultured Actinomycetes bacterium
ACCTTCGAATCTCTGCCAGATAGCGACCCGCAAAAATCGATCTACGCTGTCTATTACTGGCTTGGCTGGCTGCAGGAGAACCTCCTGGAACTTCTCACCCAGTAGTCTTAGCACGTGTCCCAGACTCACGACCCACAAGCGCCGTTAGTAAATAACGCACCTATTGGCGTCTTCGATTCCGGCGTCGGGGGATTGACGGTAGCGCGAGCGATCATTGATCAACTTCCAGGCGAATCGATTATGTATGTGGGCGATACTGCGCGGGGACCTTACGGGCCAAAGTCCTTGGCCGAGGTACGAGCCTATGCCTTGGAAATCATGGATGATCTCGTGGCGGCAGGTGTCAAAGCGATTGTGATCGCATGCAACACTGCTAGTTCAGCGGTTTTACGAGATGCGCGTGAACGCTATGAAATTCCAGTCCTTGAGGTGATTCAACCCGCTGCCCGACGCGCAGTCTCAGCTACTCGCAGTGGCAAGGTGGGAGTGATCGGCACTACCGCAACCATTGAAAGTGGTGCCTATCTCGATGCATTTGCCGCAGCGCCGCAATTAGAGATCACCTCGATTGCCGCACCTGCCTTTGTCGAATTTGTCGAGCGCGGAGAGACTTCCGGTGAAGTTATTACCAATTTGGCTCGCGGATATCTCGCGCCATTAATTGACGCGAAGATTGATACCTTGGTACTCGGCTGCACTCATTACCCATTGCTTACTGGCGTTATCTCATACGTGATGGGTGATGGCGTCTCACTCGTATCAAGTGCAGAAGAGACGGCTAAAGATCTCTATCGTGCGCTCGTCGAAAATAGCCTCCTCAATACCAATGGCGAGGTTAAGCATCAATTCATCGCAACTGGCGATGCCCAAAATTTTGCCCAATTAGCTCGTAGGTTCTTGGGGCCCGAAGTCACCGAAGTTCGAAAGGGAATCTAATAATGAGTTCACGCCACGACGGTCGCAAGCCGAATCAACTTCGCCAGATCACGATTACTCGTAATTGGCTCGACAACGCCGAAGGTTCAGTGCTGGTTGAATTTGGAAAGACGCGTGTGCTCTGTGTCGCCTCGTTCACTCCAGGAGTACCTCGCTGGTTGGTGGGCAAGGGTGAGGGCTGGGTCACCAGTGAGTACGCGATGTTGCCACGCGCCACACACACCCGTTCGGATCGAGAGAGTGTCAAAGGCAAGCTGGGTGGTCGCACCCAGGAGATCTCGCGTTTAATTGGACGCTCACTCCGCGCTGTTATTGATACCAAAGCCTTGGGCGAGAACACAATTGTGATTGACTGCGATGTCCTTCAAGCCGATGGCGGAACGCGCACCGCTGCAATTACCGGTGCATATGTGGCGCTGGCCGATGCGATTGCTTGGGCGAAGCGAGAGGGTCACCTCCTCGAAGGTCGCCAACCACTTCGCGATTCTGTCGCCGCTGTCTCGGTAGGAATTATCAAGGGTGAGCCGATGCTCGACTTAGCGTATGTAGAAGATGTGGATGCCGACACCGATATGAATATCGTCTGTACTGGCTCGGGAAATTTCGTCGAAGTTCAGGGCACTGCGGAAGGTGTCCCATTTGATCGCGCACTGCTTAATTCGCTCTTGGACCTAGGCGTCGCCGGATGTGCGGAGCTCACTTCGATTCAACACGAAGCGTTAGCCAAGTAAAAGAAATTTCAGCGATCTCATCGGAATGACTTCTAAAAAACGCCTCGTCCTTGCCACGCAAAACGTGGGCAAGATCCATGAGTTTGAGCGAATCCTTGAGAAATCCGATCTTGCGATTGAGGTATTAGGGTTACGCGATTTCCCCGATATGCCCGACGTCGAAGAGACCGGCACAACCTTTGCCGAAAACTCGCTCTTGAAGTCACGCGCGATCGCCGCATTTACCGGATTGCCTGCATTGGCCGATGACAGTGGTCTCTGCGTCGATGCGCTAGGCGGGGATCCAGGAATTTTCTCGGCACGGTGGGCCGGTAAGCACGGAGATGACGAAGCCAATATCGTCAAAGTACTCGAACAACTTCATGGTGAATCCAAGCGAACCGCCCGATTTGTCTGTGCAGTAAGCCTGGTATTTCCCGCTAATCACATCCATCACCACGAGGAGATTGTGGTGGAGGGGGTTATGACGGGTGAGATTATGCAGGCGCCGATAGGCTCATTTGGCTTTGGGTATGACCCGATTTTCCGTCCAGATGGTTACGAACTCACAAGCGGCCAGCTTGATCCCATGATCAAAGATGAGATCAGCCATCGTGGGCAGGCGCTGCGCAAAATTCTGCCGTTTATTGAGCAACTCATCTAAGGTACTATTTTCGCTATTCCCAGTGTCCAAACGAGTGCCTCTTTACCCAGAATCACTCTGCACCATTCAGACCAATTAGGAGAACACCTGTGGCAGTAAAGAAGACCGCGGCTAAGAAGAGCGCAAAGAAGGCCCCTGCAAAGAAGGCAGTTGCCAAGAAAGCAGTAGCCAAGAAGGCCGTTGCTAAAAAGGCCGTAGCGAAGAAGGCCGTAGCGAAGAAGGCTCCTGCAAAGAAGGCCGTCGCCAAGAAGGCTGTTGCCAAGAAGGCTGTTGCCAAGAAGGCTCCTGCAAAGAAGGCCGTTGCCAAGAAGGCTGTTGCCAAGAAGGCCGTCGCTAAGAAGAGCTCAGCGACTCCTTCCGCGACCCGGATCGTTATTCCACCAGTTCCTACTACAGGCGCTCGCTCTAAGAACGTCACAACAGTCTCCACAACTCCTGCACCAAAGAGCGTTTCTCCTGCTCCGGTGGCGAACACTGAAGCTAAGAGCACTATTCCGGCACAGCCAGTTGTCAAAGAGGGCGGATCACGTTCGTCAGCTCGCGTAGTCATCGCAGTTGTTGTCGGCGTTGTTCTCCTTGCACTCCTTGTTGTTGCTCGCAACCACAACTCATCAAGCAGCACCACAGCAACTACAACACCGAGCGCTTCAACTTCTGCTACCAGCGCAACAAAGGCTGCCGCGGCTCCAACGAAGAGCGCGACCACTGCAGCTCCAGCACAGAGCGCTTCTGCAGCAAGTACTGTGACAAATGCAGCCGATGCAGCTCCGGTCGGAATCGTTGCTCACTTCACAGCAACAGGTGCAACAATCTATTGGAAGGCTCCAGCTTCGGCCCAAGGCCTCACCAGCTATAACGTTGAGGTTGCATCAAACGGAGGCGCTTTCAAGTTGATCGCCACCGTACCAGCAACTCAACTCTCACTGAATGTCACAAAGAACTCGGCAGATGGATGGGAATCATTTAAGGTCTCAGCCGTCTACTCAGATGGCAAGAGCGTCGCCGGCACAGTCTTTGGACTACCTGGCCAATACGCTTAAATAGCATCTCATTAAAAAGACCCCCAGAGTGATCTGGGGGTCTTTTTCTTGCCCTACTTGCCGTTTAGCGCCTGCACGATCGCATCGACATATACGGTGCTACCTAAGTCACTCAGGTGCACACCATCTGGAGCAAAATACTCCGGGTGGTTAGTGGAGATGCTATTCCAGTCAACCAAAGTCGCCTTTGGGTAGTTTGATATCACTTGAGCGATGATTCGATCGTTATCCTCACGATAACCCCGTGGAACCGCTGTATTGACCACGATGAGCTTTGGCTGGTGAGCCAATAGTTCAAAGAGGCTCTGTACATCGCCCACGGTCAGGTGATTGTTATTGCCTAAGTCAAAGACCACTGGATCTTTCTCAAGCCCCACTCGATCGTGGCTGACAACCTGTATCAGCTCACCAATCTGGCGGCCCACCCTTGCATTGAGAAGCGCAATCGGGAAGTACTTCTGCAACTTTTCACGTGAGCCTAAAATGATCGAGTCACCAGTAACCCAAATAGGCGCCGAATTAATCGCAGACCCAACTCCTTGCAACTGCGAGCTTTGGCTAGAAAGTGCCGAAAGATTTTTCTCGGTCACAGAGTGGTCGCGCACAAGCGCCGCCACAGACGAGCTGACCAGGATTAAGGAGAGCGCAACGGGAGTAGCAATCAGAATCGCTTTCTGACGCTTCTGCACCCGCTTGCTTCGATAT
>CAIZGZ010000018.1 GCA_903932695.1 uncultured Actinomycetes bacterium
CTCAACCATGTCACCAATGACTCTCGCGTCCTTAAAGGGGCGTGGTACATGGCAGATAAAGGATGGGATGTCGTAATTTTTGGCTGGGCACCAAAGGCCGAGATCGACCATATCGACGTTGGCCGCGCAGATGTCGTTCGTATCCCCCGGCCAGTCAATGCTCGCCACAAGATTCGCGTAATACAGGTTGCTCGAAAGATCTCCTTCAAGCTGCGCAACTACGCACGCCAAGCCTGGATTTTGACGTTAGGACAGGTGATTCCGGGACCAAGTTCGGAGATCCTTCGCCCCATTGGACTAGCCAAAATTGCAATGACTCAAGCAATCGCAGATTTTGAGCCAGATATCATCCACGCCCAGGATTTCTCAGCTCTACCCGTTGCACTTAGTGCACAACGCGCGATTGTCGCCCGTGGCAAGAAGAAGCCACCGATGATCTATGACGCGCATGAATTTCTCCCTGGCCAAGCAAATATCAAGCGCGCGATTCGGCGCTCACTTGTAGCAATGGAACGCACCATCATCAAACACTTCGATGAAGTTGTGACCGTCAGTCCGAAGATTGCTGAGATGCTCCAAGAGAACCACGGCCTCAAGCGCTTACCAGTTGTTGTGCAGAACGATCCGGTTCTCGCTGCGGCGCGCATTCACCCAAGTGATATCCGCACCGACATTGGCCTAGCGGCAAATATTCCGCTGATGGTCTATAGCGGTGGCATCGCCCCGCAACGCGGCATCATGGTTGCAGTGAAATCACTTCCCTCTCTTCCAGAGCATCACCTTGCAATCATGGCACCGGGCGAAAATGCTCACCTTAAGGCTCTTATTAATAAAGCGCAGGAGCTTGGCGTGCGCGATCGTGTCCACGTTCTTCCCTTTGTCTCTAATGCGGAAGTCACTTCATATCTCAAGAGCGCAGATATCGGCTTGATTATGAACACGCATCACATCAATCACGAACTTTCTACGCCAACAAAATTTAGCGAATATGCGCATGCTGGAATTCCGATTGTGGTCAGCGATGTGAAATTCCTGGCAGCCGAAACCCGTCGCCTCGGAATGGGCGAAGTCTTTATCTCCGAAGATGTCGCAAGCTTTGTTGAAGCGGTGAAGAAGGTAAGCGCAGATAAAGCTCGTTATATCGCCGCATACAACCCTGCTCTCCTTCAAGAGCGAAGCTGGGAAGCGCAGAGTGAGCGGCTCGTACCGGTCTATGAGAGCCTCACCCATTTGCAGGGAGTTGCTCAAACGCCTTCGGTATTTAAACTCTCAGAACCAGATATCAAACCTATTGGTGAGAGCATGAAGGATTTCTTCGCGCGAATTCTGGGCTACTAGCCCTTACCCATCCCAACCAGATATGGCTGGGATGGGTTCATGAGAAATAGATCCAGACCGCTTATTGAGCGGTGAGCGCGTCTGCTACTCGATACGAAGCCTTGCCGTCACCATAAGGGTGGCCGGTTGGCTGGGTTGGCCTTGCGCGCATGACAAGTTTCGCGAGATCGTGCACATCTGGACTCAAGATATTCCAACCATCATGCAACGTCTCTGGCCACTCGGTTTCAGTGCGAATAGTTGTGCAGGGAGCTTGCAAAATATATGCCTCTTTCTGCAAACCACCTGAGTCGGTAATCACGCCACGAGAGTTGCTCACAAGATCGACCATCACAGGGTAAGAGACGGATTTAACCGACTTAACAGCGCCTTGGCTCAAGGTAAGTCCGAGTGCTGCACTCTTGCTTGCAAGTCGTGGATGAGTCATTAATACAACCGGTAGTGGGAGTGACTGAAGAGATTTCACAATTTCAGTAAGTCGAGCCGGGTCATCGGTATTTTCTGCACGATGAATTGTGGCAACAAAGTACTCTCCGCTAGCCAACAGTTCACGGGTCACACCCGCCGCCTCAAATTCGACCGGAAGCGCAGGCGCGCTCTCTCGATTCTTCGCCAAAGTATTAAGGCAGACATCTGTCATCACATCGCCCACCATCAGTGATTTGGCAGCAAGACCTTCGTTGCCGAGGTGCTCCATCGCGAGTGGTGTCGGCGCCAATAAGAGATCGGATGCATGATCGGTGAGGATTCGATTGTGCTCCTCGGGCATCTTGCGATTAAAGGAGCGCAATCCGGCTTCTAGATGAGCAATCTTTACGTGAATCTTCACTGCCGCGAGTGCTGCCGCGAGCGTCGAATTCGTATCACCGAAGACAAGCACCCAATCGGGCGCGATCTCTTGAAAAATCTTTTCGAGTCCAACCATCATCGATGCGGTCTGCTCCGAGTGAGAACCGCTGCCAACGCCCAAGTTGTAATTGGCGGGAGAGATATTGAGCTCTGAGAAGAAACTCTCGCTCATCTCTGGGTCGTAATGCTGACCCGTGTGCACAATAATGTGCTCGATTCCGCGCGCCTTAAAGGCGTGGTCAATGGGTGCGAGCTTGACGAATTGCGGGCGTGCGCCGACGACTGAGATAACCTTCATAATGCCAATCCTAATAGGGGCCCCCTCAATTCCCCCGGCACGTGATGGGAGTTACAGCGATTTGACCACTGCGAAGTACTTCCCAGGCGCGGTGAAAAATGGCGACAGGTATGATTCCGCTTTATGAGCCACATGGAGTCTGACGAGACCACGGGGCCGCAAGAGATCGATCCAAATCAGGAGCAGCCTCTGGCGCAGCCAACCCCACGCGCTAAATCTCCGTCACGCGCTAAATCAGCCGCGGCATCCAAGCCCTCAACATCAACTAATCCTTC
>CAIZGZ010000019.1 GCA_903932695.1 uncultured Actinomycetes bacterium
AGGTATCGATGTCGTGGATATCGCGCGATTTGAGGAGTCACTGACTCGGACCCCGAACCTCAAGAGCCGGATATTCACTGAGCGCGAAGCCGCACATAAGATCTCGTCCCTTGCTGCACGATTTGCAGCCAAAGAGGCGCTCGCCAAGGCGATGAACGCAAAAGATATCTTCACCTGGCATGACGCTGAAGTGATCAATGAGGAATCAGGTCGACCAGTCTTTCTCTTCTCGGGAGCGATCGCCGAGCGAATCGATGGCGCAAACGTGCACCTATCGATCTCCCACGATGCCGGGATCGCTTCGGCGATGGTTGTGATCGAGGATCTCTAATGCGCGCCGTTGTTGAAGTAAATCTCGAAGCGATCAAAACAAATATCCGCATGCTCGGATCCAAGACCGAAGCGTCACTTCTCGCGGTCGTGAAAGCAGATGCGTATGGCCATGGTCTAGTTCCGGTTGCCACCACAGCCCTTGAAGCCGGAGCAAGCTGGTTAGGTGTGGCGCTATTAGAAGAAGCGATCACCCTACGTGAGGCCGGCATCAAGGCCCCGCTCATCGCATGGCTGGTTCCCAGCGGCGAAGATTTCGAGGCAGCGATTCGTGCCGATATCGATCTCTCGATTTCATCCATCTCCGCGCTCGAAGAGATCTTGGGCGTTGCCAAGCAGGTAGGTCGCAAACCTCGGTTACATATTGAAGTCGATACCGGGATGCATCGAGGCGGTCTACTCGGTCAATGGGAAGAGTTCTTGAGCTTTGCACAGGAGCATCGTGATGAATTTAGTTTGATTGGCTTCTGGTCTCACTTTGCCCGCGCCGATGAACCTGGCGAAAGTTATAACGATCTTCAACTACAAGAATTTACACGAAAGCTCGATCAACTCACTTCTCAAGGTCTTACCCCAGAGATCATCCACTTTGCGAATTCGGCGGCGACGTTAACTCTGCCACAAGCGCATCATTCAATGGTTCGCCTTGGAATTGCGATGTATGGCCTCTCGCCAGATCGTTCAGCTTTGGGTAGCTCCGATCAATTAGGTTTACTGCCAGCAATGAGCGTTAAAGCAAAGCTCCATCTGGTCAAGCAGGTTCACAAAGGCGATGCAATTGGCTACGGGGGAGCAGCGATCGCGTCGCGCGATACAACGCTCGGTGTTGTAGTGATGGGGTATGCAGATGGACTACCTCGTATTGCAACCAATGAGGCCGGCGCTCTTTATGATGGCAACAAGGCTCCGCTCATCGGTCGAGTTTCAATGGATCAATGTGTGATCGATCTCGGACCAGAGAGCAGCGCCGAGGCCGGAGATTACGTCACGCTCATTGGTAGCGAGGGCTACACAGCCGATGACTGGGCGAAGGCGAGTGGCACAATTAATTACGAGATTGTCACCCGAATCGCAACGAGAGTTCCTCGAATCTACCTATGATCATTTCAAGCGTTGAGGAGATGGTCGAGCTAGGTCGATCGATCGGCACAAGACTTTCGGCTGGCGATGTGCTTCTCCTGAAGGGTGAGCTTGGGGCTGGAAAGACAGCGCTCACTCGCGGAATAGGTCAAGCTTTGGGTATCAACGATGTCACTTCTCCCACTTTTGTGATCGCCAAAATTCATGATGCAGCCATACCCCTTGTGCATGTCGATGCATATCGATTGATCGGACACGAGTTGGCTGCCTTTGATGATCTAGATCTAGAGAGTCGAATCCCTCAGAGTATTACCGTTATTGAATGGGGCGAGGCTTTTATCGAACGTATTGCGCCAGATCACATCACGATCTCAATTTCACATGGCCAAAGCGATGACGAGCGAATTGTTGAGATCTCGGGAATGACGCTATGAGCATAATTTTGGCGATTGATACTTCGACGGATCGCACGACTGTAGGACTTGTGCGTGATGGCGAGGTAGCGCTCGAACTCTTTCACGATGATCCGCTCGCTCATGGCGAAGTTCTTCCCAAGCTCATCGAGCAACTACTCGGTTTTACGACAGCGAACGGAGTGGAGATTGAGCAGGTCGCGATTGGTATGGGACCGGGGCCATTTACTGGCTTGCGCGTAGGAATCTCGTTTGGTCGTGCTTTCGCCTTTGCCCGCAATATTCCATGGGTGGGCGTCGACTCGTTGCACGCGATCGCGCATGCTCATAGCGAGCCTGAGTTTGTCGTTGCAATCGATGCCAGACGCAGAGAGTTCTTTATTCAACGCTTTCGAGATGGCGAGCAAGTAGAAGCTACCCGTATTGTTCAACGGGAAGAGCTGGCTGAAATTTCCGTGCCCGTGCACCAGGGCCATCCATCGGCGGCAGCGATTTCTGCGCTGGCAGGCAATAGCCGCTCGGTAGTAGAGCCGATCTACATCAGAAAGCCAGATGCCTACCCCGCTCCCAAGGGCGTGAAGTTTAGGCCGTGGAACCAACTCGACCTCGTTCCGATTTATGCACTCGAGCAGGCGATCTACCCAGAAGATCCTTGGTCGCTCGCCCAATTTAAAGAAGAGTTTGCGGGCCCAGCCAGGCACTATCTCGTGGCGGAGGTAGAGAACGTTGTTATTGGATATTGCGGAGTCATGGTGCAAGGTGAAGTCACAGATATTTTGACTCTGACGGTATCGCCCGAGCATCGTCGCAAGGGAATAGCGCGTGAGATGCTCAAACGGATGATTGATTGGTCTCGTAATCAACGCGTTGATGCGGTGATGCTAGAGATGCGAGTAGGAAACCTCGAAGCGCACCCGCTCTATCTCGCCTCCGGTTTCCGCGAGATCTCAATGCGTTCTGATTATTACGGTCCAGGAGTAGATGCGATTGTGATGCGTAAGGAACTCAAGGCATGAGCGCGCTACAGAGTTCTGCTCCACTCGTTCTTGGCATCGAGACTTCATGTGATGAGACCGCTGTTGGAATTGTTCGTGGCCGCACCTTGCTGGCAAACATCATCTCGTCAAGCGTGGAAGAGCATGCCCGATTTGGTGGCGTGGTCCCAGAGATCGCAAGCCGAGCACATCTTGAAGCGATGCAATCGGTTATCGCTCAAGCGCTCGCAACTGCGGGGGTAAACCTTGCCGATCTTGATGCCATTGGCGTAACTGCTGGTCCGGGGTTGATCGGCGCGCTGCTGGTCGGAACAAGCGCAGCTTCTGGGTTAGCACTTGGACTTAATAAGCCGCTCTACGGCGTTAATCATCTCTCCTCACATTTGGCGGTCGATGTATTGTCGGATGAGAGTGAACTCAAACCTGCTATCGGTCTGCTCGTGAGCGGTGGTCATAGTTCAATTATTGAGTTGAGTGATCCTGCTAAACAAGCGCGTGTGCTTGGTGCAACGATTGATGATGCGGCTGGCGAGGCCTTCGACAAGATCGCCCGGATTCTTGAATTAGATTTCCCTGGTGGGCCAGCGATCGATCGCTTGGCCAAGAGCGGTAATCCGCATGCCATTGAATTTCCACGTGGGTTGGCGGAGTCGGATTACAACTTCTCGTTTAGCGGCCTCAAGACCGCCGTATCGCGCTATCTCCAAAAGAGCCCTGAAGTTCATCGCGCCGATTTAGCGGCATCGTTTCAAGAAGCGGTGGTTGATGTGCTTCTCTCCAAGGCGCTGGCAGCATGCCGGGCTACTGGCATTGAGCGCTTGATTATCGCTGGTGGTGTTGCCGCCAACTCACGATTGCGTGCAGTTGCGGTAGAGCGGTGCGCACTTGCCGGAATCGAACTCCGGACTCCGCCTATTGCGCTCTGTACAGATAACGGCGCCATGGTTGCTGCGATGACTTCGCTAGCAGTGAGTGCTGGTGTCGCGCCTTCTGCGGTAGGGCTTGAGGCAAAATCGACCGTGCCGTTGACCGAGCCGACCTGGCGCTAAGAGCGAGTGAGTAGAGCACTCACAACTCGCTACTTTGCAGCGGGAGCGGCTGGCTTCTTTTTCTGACGGCCTAAGTAGACGAAGAGTGCAATTCCGCCAATGATGTAAAGACTCCATACAACTGCCTGAAGCGGCGTTGGTCGCTCCGCGTAACCAAAGAGTGAGTGGAGCGCGTTTCCAATATTGGATTCTTCAGAGACAAATGCAGAAGAGTTCCAGAGCTGGCCATTTGCAAACGGTAGCCAGTTGAGTTGTTGCATATTTTGGATCGCATCTGCGAGTAAGCCGGCAGCAAAAACCATGAGCGCAATACCAAGGATTCGAAAGAATCGACGGAGATTAATCTTCGCCCCAAGTTTGTAGATGAAGTAGGCGATGGCGAGTGCGACCGCAATTCCTAGCAATGCACCTAACCAGAGCAATCCACCATGAAGCTCAACCGGTGCTTGTTTGGAGTTCGCAAAGATAATTGCCAAGGTAAAGACCATGGTTTCAAGTCCTTCTCGGCCAACTGCCTGGAAGGAGAGAATGATCAGACCCCAACGCTTGCCACGAGAGAGCGCTTCATCGCTCTTGCGTTGCAGGTCGGAGGAGAGTCCGCGAGCATGGCTCTGCATCCAAAATGTCATGTAGGTGAGCACTGCAGCAGCCAAGAGATAGGTGGCGGTCTCAAAGTAGGTCTGGATATTTGAGCCGCTATAACGCTTGATCAGCAGGTAAGCCGCGATGCCACCGGCAAAGATGAGAAGGAATGCGCTCGCTACACCTGTAAAGACATCACGGAAGTGACGACGTTGGTCGATCCGCTTGAGGTAGGCGAGCAAGATCGCCACAATCATGGATGCCTCGATACCTTCGCGCAGGAAGATGACGAAGGTAGGAATCATGGTTTGAGCCTAACTCGGAGGCTGGAATTACGCAACATAAGTGTTGCTTAATTACCCATGAGTATCGGATGTGAGCTGGTGGTGCCTTCATTTAGCACTCTCGCCCCTTAACTGCTAATTTATGGCAACCATCTAGATTTAAAGGAGCACATCATGGCCGTAGCCATTAAGCCACTTGAAGATCGTATTGTCGTTAAGGCAAGCGCCGCTGAGCAGACCACTGCATCTGGTCTAGTTATCCCAGATACCGCAAAAGAGAAGCCACAAGAAGGCACAGTCGTTGCCGTTGGCCCAGGTCGCTTTGATGATGGCGTTCGCACCCCAATGGATGTCAAAGTCGGAGATGTCGTTCTCTACAGCAAGTACGGCGGAACCGAAGTGAAGTACAACAACGAGGAGTACCTCGTGCTCTCAGCTCGTGATGTTCTAGCAATCATCGAAAAGAACTAGGACGCATAGCCATGGGTAAAACTTTAAGTTTTGACGAGCAAGCTCGTCGATCAATGGAACGCGGTGTCAATATTCTCGCGGACACCGTCAAGGTAACTCTTGGACCTAAAGGTCGTAACGTTGTCATCGCAAAGGGATATGGCGCACCACTCATCACTAATGATGGCGTGACAATTGCCAAAGAGATCGAACTCGAGAATCCAGCTGAAAACATGGGCGCTCAATTGGTCAAGCAGGTTGCTGAGAAGACCAATGATGTAGCCGGTGATGGAACAACGACCGCTACCGTCTTGGCACAAGCGATGGTTCGCGAAGGACTTCGCAATCTCGCAGCTGGCGCACAACCAATGGATATCAAGTTCGGTATTGAGGCGGCCGTCAAGGCAATCTCTGAAGAGCTCAAGAAGAACTCCACACCAGTCTCCGACAAGGCTCAGATTGCCGACGTTGCAACAATCTCAGCTCAAGACAAGGCGATCGGTGATCTGATCGCTGAAGCAATGGATAAAGTGGGTAAAGATGGTGTGATCACCGTCGAAGAGTCTTCAACCACTGGTCTTGAACTCGACTTCACAGAGGGAATGCAATTCGATAAGGGTTACATTTCGCCATACTTCGTCACGGATTCAGATCGCATGGAGACCGTCCTTGAGGATGCCTTCATCTTGATCTCCGGACAGAAGATCTCTGCGCTCTCCGATATTTTGCCAATCTTGGAGAAGATTGCTCAAGCAAATAAGCCGCTATTGATCATCGCCGAAGATGTTGAGGGAGAGGCTCTCTCTACTCTCGTGGTGAACCGCATGCGCGGTACATTCACTTCAGCCGCAGTCAAGGCACCAGGATTTGGTGATCGTCGCAAGGCAATGTTGCAAGATATTGCAATCCTTACCGGCGGACAGGTCATTACGCCTGAAGTTGGCCTCAAGCTCGATCAGGTCACTGTCGATCTCTTAGGTAAGGCTCGTCGCGTTGTCATCACTAAAGACAACACAACGATTGTTGATGGCGCAGGCGATAAGAATGAAGTCGCTAACCGCGTTAACGAAATTCGCAACGAATTGGCCGGAACCGACTCTGAATGGGATCGCGAGAAGCTTCAAGAGCGTGTTGCAAAGCTCGCTGGTGGCGTCTGTGTCATCAAAGTTGGCGCACATACCGAAGTAGAACTCAAAGAGAAGAAGCACCGTCTAGAAGATGCGATCTCTGCAACTCGCGCAGCTGTCGAAGAAGGAATTGTTGTTGGCGGTGGCGCAGCACTCGTGCATGCAGCTGCAGCACTTGATAACGATCTTGGCTTCGAAGGTGATCGCGCAGTTGGAGTACGCCTCGTCAAGAAGGCGTGCGATGAACCACTTCGTTGGATCGCAGAGAATGCGGGTCAAGAGGGATACGTCGTCGTAGCAAAGGTTCGCGGAATGAAGCCTGATGAAGGTTTCAACGCTGCAACCGATATCTACGAAGATCTCGTCAAGGTTGGCGTCATCGATCCAGTGAAGGTAACGCGTTCGGCACTTGCGAACGCTGCATCGATCGCTGCGATGTTTATTACAACCGAAGCGCTCGTCTTTGAAACTCCTGAAGATGAAGTGCAAGAGGCTGCTGCTGGACATGGTCATAGCCATGGACCTGGCGGACACTCACACTAATTACCTGCAGTTATCCGTCAAAAAAATCGGCCGCCTCATTGCGAGGCGGCCGATTTTTGCATCTTCGGTAATTCATGAATTACGAAGCGGTATCGAAATCCGCACGTTGGTGGAGCGGAATGACATCTGCTTGTAGACCACGTTGACGTTGGGAACGCTCGATGATCGCGATGCGATCATCTTCAGAGAGACCACCCCAGATGCCATATGGCTCTTGAACGGCGAGCGCATGCTTGCGGCAGGCTTCGATGACGGGGCAGGTTGCGCAGATCGCTTTGGCATTCTTCTCGCGGTTGGCGCGCTTTGGTCCGCGTTCACCATCGGGATGAAAGAAGAGCTCTGTCGGTAGATCGCGACAGACTCCTTGCTCTTGCCACTCCCATTCAGAGAGAACGGGTTTTGGTAGACGTGAAATCTCAGCCATGAAAATCTCCTCTTCTCAAACGGGTACTGACGGTTCAATAGCCAGACTCTACAATCGTTTCATAAGTTGTTCAAGCCCCCACCCCTTCAAGTGGCGGGATTGTGGGGAGTGCAGGAGCATAGGAACATGAGTGAGCAGCCCCACACCCCCAGCACAGGGGTGATCGAGCCTGAAACCGGGCTCACCGTCGCTGCCGTCGCACGCCGACTAGGCGTGGCTCCTGCGACCTTGCGCACCTGGGACCGCCGCTATGGAATCGGAGCGAGTGAGCACCAGGAGGGCTCGCATCGTCGCTATAGCCAGGCTGACCTCGCCAGACTCACGTTGATGCGCCAATTGATCATCTCCGGCCAGAGCCCAGCAGATGCCGCAAAGGCTGCCGCTGCCCTGGAGCCCGATCAGATTCCGCTCGAGCCACGGTCGCATCAGGCCGCCGCCATCAGCCAAGCCGACTCTGCGACCTGTGTAGAGCAGCTCAAGCGAGCCAGCCGGGCGATGGATCGGGTCAGCGTCGAAACGATCTTGCGAGAGGCGCTCAGAACCCGAGGTACGAGCAACTCTTGGAGCGAAGTGATCGTTCCACTTCTCAAGGCGGTAGGTGATGAGTGGGCCCTGTCCGGTGATGGAATCGAGATCGAGCATATGCTCAGCGATCTCATCGCCAGGGTGCTCAACGATGCGGCCGGTGCCGCCCCAGCTCGAGTGATGGGAAAGCCGGCGATCAATGCCACACCAGTCCTCTTGGCCTGTGTTGGTGAAGAGATTCATTCCCTCGCTCTTAACGCCTTGGCTGCCTGCTTGGCAGAAGATGGAATCGCCTTCCAGTTCTTGGGGGCGCGAACACCGCAAGCCGCAATCAACGAGACGGTACGCAAGAGCGTTCCTCCTGCCATCTTTCTCTGGGCCCAGCTCGCGAGCAATGCTGATCTAGCGATCATCGATGCGCTCCCAGCTATGCGTCCCGCTCCTCGGGTAATTCTCGGCGGCCCGGGTTGGCCGGAGTGCGAGGGTTCACGCGCATATCGTGTGCATGACCTCGATAGCGCTCGCGCTGAGATCACCAGAGCTCTCGGTATTTTCTAGCCACTAGACTTTCCCAATGATCGATAACGCCCGGGAAAAAGTCCTCATGACGGGTCTTACCTATGACGACGTCCTCCTCCTTCCGGATGCATCAGATGTGGTCCCCAGTGAAGTCAATACGCAGACGCGCCTGACTCGCAATATCTCACTCTCGATTCCCATCGCGTCATCTGCGATGGATACCGTGACCGAGTCGGAGATGGCGATCGCGATGGCGAAGGCCGGCGGAATTGGAATTTTGCACCGCAATCTCTCGGTCGAAGATCAAGTCAAGCATGTCAAGCTTGCCAAAGCACAAGGTTTAGTTGGCGCAGCTGTCGGTGTTGGTGATGATGGATATGCACGTGCTGTTGCACTCATCGAAGCTGGCGTCGATGTCGTGGTTGTCGATACCGCACACGGCCACCATCGTGGCGTGCTCGATGCGGTTGCCCGCATCAAAAAAGAGTTTCCTCAGATTGAGATCATTGGTGGCAACGTTGCAACTCGTGCCGGCGCACAAGCGCTGATCAACGCCGGTGTTGATGCTGTCAAGGTTGGAGTAGGTCCAGGTTCGATCTGCACTACGCGCGTCGTTGCAGGCGTAGGTGTCCCGCAAGTCACTGCAATTATGGAAGCTCATAAGGCCTGCTTTACGGCAGATATCCCACTCATCGCAGATGGTGGACTCCAGTACTCAGGTGATATTGCTAAGGCAATTGTCGCCGGTGCAGATACCGTAATGCTCGGTTCGCTTTTGGCTGGATGCGCAGAGTCACCAGCAGATCTGATTGAGATCAACGGCAAGAAATTTAAGGGCTATCGTGGCATGGGTTCACTGGGTGCGATGCAATCGCGCGGAGAACAGAAGTCATATTCCAAAGACCGGTATATGCAAGATGATGTCCTTGCCGAAGATAAGTTAGTACCAGAAGGTATCGAAGGCAAGGTTGCCTATAGCGGACCGGTTGCAACCGTACTTCATCAACTCGTTGGTGGACTTCGCTCCGGAATGGGTTATGCCGGCGCAGCAACAATTGCGGATCTGCAGAGTCGCGGACAATTAATTCAAATTACAGCAGCTGGACTTCACGAAAGCCATCCACACGACATTCTCGATGTTGCAGAAGCGCCAAATTATCGCGGCGGAAAGTAGGTAGGACGATGAACGAGATCGAAATCGGCCCAGGAAAGCGTGCTCGCACCGCGTACTCATTTGATGACATCGCTATCGTGCCAAGTCGTCGTACTCGCGACCCAGAAGAAGTATCGATCCAATGGCAGATCGATGCCTACAAATTTGATTTGCCCATGCTCGCGGCTCCAATGGATTCGGTTGTCTCACCGGAGACCGCAATTACCATCGGAAAGCTCGGCGGCGTAGGAGTTCTTGATTTAGAGGGTCTCTGGACCAGGCACGAAGATCCACGGATCCAACTCGGTGAGATCGCATCACTCCCACAAGAGCAAGCGATCCGTCGCATGCAAGAACTGTATGCAGCGCCCATTCAAGAGTCGCTGATTAAAGAGCGCATCGCTGAGATTCGCGCATCGGGCGTCACTGTTGCTGCAGCACTTTCACCTCAGCGCACCGCCGAGCTTCATAAGACGGTTATTGCTGCGGGAGTAGATCTCTTCGTTATCCGCGGAACTACGGTCAGCGCCGAACACGTCTCCGCTAAGACTGAGCCGCTTAATCTGAAGAAATTTATCTATGAACTCGATGTACCCGTCATCGTAGGTGGCTGTGCTACTGCAACAGGTGCGCTCCACTTAATGCGTGCTGGCGCGGCAGGTGTACTTGTTGGATTTGGTGGCGGAGCTGCGCACACCACACGTACCGTTCTCGGCATCGCGGTTCCGATGGCATCTGCGGTCTCTGAAGTTGCATCTGCTCGTCGTGATTACATGGATGAATCTGGCGGCCGTTATGTGCATGTGATTGCCGACGGCTCAGTCGGACACAGTGGTGATATCGCTAAGGCGATCGCCTGCGGTGCAGATGCGGTCATGATGGGTTCACCATTAGCTCGTGCAACCGAAGCACCTGGAAAGGGTTGGCACTGGGGAAGTGAAGCGCATCATCCAGAGCTGCCTCGCGGAAATCGTGTCCATGTAGGCACCGTCGGAAATCTGCAAGAGATCCTTACCGGCCCGTCCCACACCGCGGATGGATCGATGAATCTCTTTGGTGCGCTACGTCGCGCTATGGCTACCTCTGGTTATGAGAATCTCAAGGAATTCCAACGCGTTGAGATCGTCGTTCAATAATGAGTGATCTCGTACTCGTTGTAGATTTTGGTGCGCAGTATGCGCAACTCATTGCTCGCCGGGTCCGCCAGGCGAATGTTTACTCTGAAATCGTTCCATCATCAATGCCAGTTGCCGAGATGATCGCCAAGAATCCGAAGGCGATTATCTTGTCTGGCGGTCCATCGAGTGTGTACGAGCCAGGCGCGCCAACACTGGATCCTGCACTCTTTGACCACAAGATCCCGACCTTTGGTATCTGTTATGGATTTCAAGCGATGGCGGCGGCGCTCGGCGGAGTTGTCAGCCAGACCGGCAAGTCAGAGTTTGGTCGAACCACTGCAACACAGAGCAGTACTTCCCGTCTTCTCGATGGTTTAGAGAGCGAGTTTCGGGTCTGGATGAGCCACGGCGACTCAGTCACCCAAGTGCCATCCGGATTTACATCAATAGCGCAGACCGAAGATACTCCGATTGTTGCCTTTGAGAACGCGGATGCAACTCTGGCAGGCGTGCAGTGGCACCCGGAAGTATTGCACTCTGAAAATGGCCAAGAGATCTTGCGTCGCTGGTTGGTAGATATCGTCGGTTGCACACCAACGTGGACCAGCGAGAATATTGTCGCCACCGAAGTTGCAAAGATTCGTGCACTGGTCGGGGATAAGCGTGTGATCTGTGGTTTATCAGGTGGAGTGGACTCTGCGGTTGCCGCAGCTATCGTGCAGAAGGCGATCGGCCCCCAACTTACCTGCGTATTCGTTGACCACGGCCTGCTCCGCGAGGGCGAAGCGCTCCAAGTCGAGAAAGATTATGTAGCGGCAACAGGCGTTGAGTTGATGGTTGTCGATGTACGTGAAAAGTTTCTCACTGCGCTCAAAGATGTCACCGATCCGGAGACCAAGCGCAAAATCATCGGCACCGAATTTATCCGTACCTTTGAAGAGGCTGCTCGTGAGATCTCATCAACCGGTACCGTTGATTTCTTGGTTCAGGGCACGCTCTACCCGGATGTCGTGGAATCTGGCGGCGGTACAGGAACTGCAAATATTAAATCTCACCACAATGTCGGGGGACTCCCAGACGATCTTCAATTTACTTTGATCGAACCGCTTCGCACACTCTTTAAAGATGAGGTGCGCGAGGTTGGCCTCGAACTTGGGTTGCCAGGCGAGATCGTGTGGCGCCAACCATTCCCAGGCCCTGGCTTAGCGATTCGCATCATCGGCGCGGTTACTGAGAATCGACTTAGTATTTTGAGAAAAGCCGATTTGATCGCTCGCGAAGAATTAAAATTAGCGGGTCTAGATCGTGAGATCTGGCAATGCCCGGTTGTTCTTCTCGCAGATGTACGAAGCGTAGGAGTACAAGGAGATGGTCGTACCTACGGTCATCCGATTGTTCTACGCCCAGTATCAAGCGAAGATGCTATGACCGCAGATTGGAGTCGTCTCCCATACGATGTGTTGGAGAAGATCTCCACCCGAATTACCAATGAAGTTCGCGAAGTAAACCGCGTGACGCTCGATATTACGAGCAAGCCACCCGGAACTATTGAGTGGGAGTAAGAATGAAGAGCATGCCGAGAGTTTTTGGTTCTGGAATTTTAGCCGCCGTTGTCGGCGCACTCACTCTCATTACTTCGCCTGCGCACGCATCGACCCTGACAAATTCCGCAAGCCCTTCCAAACTCTCGTGCGCCACAACGAAATCGACAGCCCATGCACCAAAATCGCTCGCGATTCCTACCGTGAAGCAGAGTTATACAAATAAAACCTTCACCATTGTCACCAATTGCGGAACCATCGTTATTGCGGCGGATGGCAAAGATGCGCCAGTCACTGTTCAAGTCTTGCAATACCTAGCCACATCGGGTTTTTACGATCACTCGCTCTGCCATCGCCTCACCACCTCGGGCCTCTATGTTTTGCAGTGTGGCGACCCAACCGCGAGTGGTTCGGGTGGACCAGCGTTCTCGTACGGCAATGAGAATCTGCCAGCTGCAACCATGAATAACTATCCGGCTGGAACGGTCGCGATGGCTAATAGCGGAGGCAGCGCCTCAAACGGCAGTCAATTCTTCCTGGTCTATCAAAACACCACTTTGGGCGCTAGCTATACGCGTTGGGGAACAATCACTAAAGGTCTCAACATCGTACAAGCTATTGCGGCGCAAGGCGTAGTTGGCGGCGGAAGCGATGGCACTCCCGTGCAGAAGATTGCGATTGAAAGTATCTCGGTCAAATAAAACTAGCCGACTTTTACAATCTTAAAACTTTCAGCCAATCGACCTTCAGGTAGTCCCGCAGCCTCACCATTACGTAAGCCCCATTCGCGAATACGCTCATCGAGCTCTTCGTTATGCGCTGTCTGGCTGATGTGAGATTTAATCGCAGCGAGCTTTAACTCAATCGTTTCGGTGATATCGACGTGATGATCAGTACTTCCACTCATCATGACCCAGGCCTCTTTAATCTCCCATGGTTCGAGTTTTTCATCCTGGAGCAGATCTTCAAAGGCGAATCGATTGCCCGAATCGGGATAGATCGCTTGAATCGCGGCCTCGCCAGCGGCTAAGTGATCGGGATGGCTAGCGCCAAGGCGCTCCCAGTTGCGTTCAGGGCTCTGGATCAACATTCGTTGTGGGCGAACTGTGCGAATCGCTCTGACAATATCTTTACGTAGCATGATGGTGGGTTCAAGCCAGCCATCGCGATAGTTCAAGAAATTGATATCTGTCACGCCGAAGATTGCACCGGCAGCGCGTTGCTCTTTCTGGCGAATTGCACGCATCTGCTCGCGCGTGATCGATGGATCTACGCCACCTTGATCACCGTTCGTGCAGATGTAATAACTGATGGCGATTCCCTTGGCAGCCCATTGGGCAATCGTGCCGCCAGCTCCAAAATCAAGGTCATCGGGATGTGCGGTAACGACGAGGATGCGCTCAATTTCACTATCTTCAAGTGGTTCCATAGGTGGATCTTACCCAGCAGATACACTCCCGCCATGTCTTTAATCTCGCTCGTCGATGACCTCAACCCGCAACAACGCGAAGCGGTCATCCATGCCGGCACCCCACTTTTGGTGGTGGCGGGCGCGGGGTCGGGTAAGACCAGAGTTCTGACTCGCCGAATCGCTTATCTGTTGGCTGATCGAGGCGTCGCTCCTTACGAAGTACTTGCAATTACCTTTACCAACAAAGCTGCGGCCGAGATGAAAGAGCGCGTCTCCGAGCTTGTGGGGGAGCGAGCAAAGTCGATGTGGGTCTCTACCTTCCACTCGGCATGTGTCCGAATTTTGCGTCAAGAGGCAGCTCGACTTGGCTACTCCAACTCCTTCACGATTTATGATTCAAGTGACAGCGTTCGACTTCTTACGGTCATTATTCGAGAGCTCAATTTGGATGCCAAACAGTATGTACCGCGAGCGGTCGCCGGATTAATTTCAGCGGCAAAGAATGAGTTGATCGGACCTGCACATTACTTGCAGAACACCACTAATCACTTCGAGCAGACCGTGGCCGAGATTTATTCGCTCTATCAAAAACGACTTGGCGCCTCTAATGCGATGGATTTTGATGACTTGATTGGCAAGACGGTTGAGCTGCTGCAACGCTTCCCAGAAGCGCGCGCACGATACCGCTCCAGATTTCGCCATATCTTGGTTGATGAGTATCAAGATACAAATCATGCCCAATACATCCTGATCCGTGAGCTGGTCGGCCATCTGGATGAAGGTTTCCCGATTGCAGAACTCTGCGTGGTGGGAGATGCCGATCAGTCGATCTACGCTTTTCGAGGCGCAAATATTCGCAATATTCTCCAATTCGAGGAGGACTATCCCAACGCTCGCACCGTGATGCTGGAGCAGAACTATCGATCAACCCAGAATATTCTGACCGCCGCAAATGCTGTCATCGCCAACAATGAAGATCGGCGCGAGAAGAACTTGTGGTCACAAGAAGGTAAGGGCGAGATCATCGTGGGTTATGTCGCCGAGAGCGATCATGACGAAGCTGACTTTGTGGTCGGGGAAATCCGTCGACTTCGGGACGAGGGAATATCGCAACCAGGCGATACCGCAATCTTCTATCGCACCAATGCCCAATCACGTACCTTTGAAGAGACATTCTTACGTTCGGCAATTCCATATAAAGTTGTTGGCGGTGTTCGATTCTACGAACGCAAAGAAGTGAAAGATCTCCTTGGTTATCTACGGGTATTAGTTAATCCTGAAGATGAAGTCTCACTGCGTCGTATCATCAATACTCCTAAGCGCGGAATCGGAGATCGTGCGATCGATGTGATCGATCTTCATGCCCGCAATATGGGTATCTCGTTCTGGCAATCGCTCAATGATGCCGCCTTCGCCGCTGATATCCCAAGCCGCTCGCTTTCGGCGATCAACGATTTTGTCCATCTGATTGGTTCGCTGCGAACTTTGGTTGAGGCGAATACTCGTCCTTCAGTGATTGCCCAAGCAGTCTTAGAGCAAAGTGGGTTACTCGCAGAGCTGACTCGAAGCATCGACCCACAAGATGAAGGCCGCGTTGAGAACTTGCAAGAGTTGGTAGCGGTCGCAACCGAGTACGAAGAAGGCGAAGTCGAAGATGGAGAGGAGATCTCACTCTCTGGTTTCCTGGAAGATGTCTCGCTCGTCGCCGACTCCGATCAGATTCCAGATGGCCAAGACCACGGTGGAGTAGTCACGATGATGACCCTGCATACAGCTAAGGGCTTGGAGTTTCCCACCGTCTTTCTTACCGGAATGGAAGAGGGAATATTTCCGCACTCTCGGACGCTTGGCGATAAATCTGAGATTCAAGAAGAGCGACGACTTGCTTATGTCGGTCTGACGCGAGCTCGCAAACGCCTCTATCTCTCGCGAAGCGAGTACCGCTCCTCGTGGGGTTCACCTACCTACAATCCGCCATCCCGCTTTCTCGCCGAGATTCCAGATGACGTCATCTCGTGGAATGAACGAACTCGCTCACTTGCCCCCAATCTGGGAGTAACTCGCTCGTTTGGCCCACCTCCGAAGGCAACGGGTAAGCGGGAGAACACCACGATGGTCTTGGCGATCGGCGACCGTGTGTCCCATGACACATTCGGGCTGGGCAAGGTCATCGCGGTCAACGGAAGCGGTGACCGTGCCGAAGCCACCATCGACTTTGGCAGCACGGGCGAGAAGCGCCTCCTGCTTCGCTACGCCCCGGTTGAAAAGCTCTAGCCGCAGGGCGATCTGCCGGGCCTTCGCGCCTTAGTAGGATTCACCTCATCAAGGCCAGGGATCTCACCTGGGTCACGACTGTAACTATCGTCAGAATGGGGAACACGTGGATCTCTTTGAGTATCAAGCTCGGGATCTCTTTGAAGCACATAACATTCCAGTTCTCGCAGGCGCAGTAGCAACTACTGCTGAAGAGGCCGAGCGCGCAGCTGAGAGTATGGGCGGCAAAGTTGTCGTTAAGGCACAAGTAAAAGTTGGCGGACGCGGTAAAGCCGGTGGCGTGAAGCTCGCCGAAGATAGCGCTGATGCAAAGGTGAAAGCCTCCGCAATTCTTGGCATGGATATCAAAGGTCACACTGTTCATAAAGTGATGATCGCTCAGGCGGCACCAATCGCCGAGGAGTATTACATGGCGATTTTGCTCGACCGAGCCAATCGTAATTTTTTGGTGATGGCATCAGTCGCAGGTGGCATGGAAATTGAAGAAGTTGCACACACTTCTCCAGAGAAACTTGCTCGTGTTGGTATTGATCCCAATGTTGGTATTAGTCGTGAAAAGGCGCTGGAGATTGTTGCAGCAGGCCAATTCCCATCCGATATCGCCGACAGTGTTGCAGATGTGCTCCTTAAGTTGTGGGCCGCATTTGTTGCCGAAGATGCAACTCTCATGGAGATTAATCCACTCGTAAAGACCGTGGATGGCCGGATCATCGCCCTTGACGGTAAGGTGACTTTGGATGACAACGCCGAATTTCGCCATCCATCACACGAAGCGTTGATCGACCACGCTGCTGCAAACCCACTCGAAGCTGCGGCTAAAGAGAAGGGCTTGAATTACGTCAAGCTCGAAGGTGAGGTCGGCATTATCGGAAACGGCGCAGGGCTCGTGATGAGCACGCTCGATGTCGTCGCTTACGCCGGAGAGAAATATGGCGTCAAGCCGGCAAACTTCCTCGATATTGGTGGCGGTGCATCTGCTCAAGTGATGGCCGATGGTCTTTCCATCATCTTGGGAGATCCAGAAGTTCGCTCCGTCTTCGTCAATGTCTTTGGCGGAATTACTGCGTGTGATGCCGTAGCTAATGGAATCGTCCAAGCCCTAGAAATTTTGGGGGCGAAGGCGACCAAGCCAATCGTCGTACGTCTGGATGGCAACAATGTCGTAGAGGGACGTCGCATTTTGGATGAGGCGGCTCACCCTCTGGTTCAACAACTCGACACGATGGATGGCGCAGCAGCTAAGGCTGCAGAATTGGCGGCAAAGTAAATGGCTATCTTCATCAATAAGGATACAAAGCTCATTGTTCAGGGCATGACTGGCTCTGAAGGCATGAAGCACACCACTCGCATGCTCAAGTACGGCACCAATGTTGTGGGTGGAGTGACGCCAGGCAAAGGTGGACAAGTAGTTGAGATTGATGGCAGATCTCTCCCGGTATTTAATAGCGTTGCCGAAGCGGTAGCCGCTACTGGTGCAAATGCATCGGTTGTCTTCGTACCACCCAAGTTTGCAAAGGCAGCTGTCATGGATGCCATCGATGCCGAGCTGCCGCTCTGCGTTGTGATCACCGAAGGAATCCCTGTACATGACTCTGCGGCCTTCTACGCGCACGCAGTCGCGAAGGGTAAGACTCGTCTGATCGGCCCTAACTGCCCAGGTTTGATCAGCCCCGGCCTTTCAAACATCGGAATTATTCCGGGGGATATCACCGGCGCTGGTCGAATCGGCTTGGTCTCCAAGTCCGGAACTCTGACCTACCAGATGATGTACGAGCTTCGTGATTTTGGATTTAGTACTGCAGTAGGAATTGGCGGCGATCCCATTATCGGAACAACGCATATCGACTGCCTCAAGGCTTTCCAGGATGATCCAGATACTGATGCAATTGTCATGATCGGTGAGATTGGCGGCGATGCAGAAGAGCGTGCTGCGGCCTTTATTGCGGAGTACGTCACCAAGCCAGTAGTCGGTTATGTTGCAGGCTTTACTGCGCCAGAAGGTAAGACGATGGGCCACGCAGGTGCGATCGTCTCGGGTTCATCTGGAACTGCAGAAGCGAAGAAGGTTGCGCTCGAGGCTGCTGGGGTGAAGGTTGGTAAGACACCATCTGAGACCGCTGCGCTCATGCGCGAGATTCTCAAGGCTCGCTAGGCTCACCGAGAGTAACGAGCAAAATTCTCAATGGCTAAGCGCGCACTCGGAGTAACTTTTAGACAAGTACTCCGCAGTGTCGCGCTTACCTTATTTCCACTCGCATTCGTAGCGCTCTTTACCTGGGCAACAGCCGGCAGTACTTCTGGAAATACCACCGATCCGATTCGAGCTGCGGGTTGGCTCTGGCTTGGCGCGCATTGCGCTCCCTTTCTCACCCACGTCCACGGCCTCAATGGCGCGCTCACGGTGATGCCACTTGCCGCAATTGCCTTTCCGCTCTGGGCAATCCGTCGGGGCTATTCGCGCGTGAGAGCTGCCGCCACTGGCGGATTTGAGACTCAACTGATCTTCTCACTCTGGTACGCACTCTTCGCAGAGCTGATTGCGCTAGCGTCGTATTCGGCGCAGGTCAGCGCAAATCTCTATCTTGCGCCTCTTTACGGCTTTCTTCTGGCGATGATTGGAAGTTCAAAAATTGCGCCGCGCGCGCTGCCGCATCTTAAATTCGCGCTGTATCTCCTGATGGTTCTGCTTGGAGTTGGAGCGCTGGTGGTAGCAGGTTCGCTGGTTGCGCACTTTACGATCGTGAAGAGTATTGGAATTGTGATTGTCCCTGGCATTGTTGGTGGATTGCTCTACACGATCTTGCAATTGCTCTATCTGCCTAATATCGCACTCGCAACTGTGGGCTATCTCAGCGGCGCGGGTTTTACCTTTGGCAGCCATACCATCGTCTCACCAACACACTTCACTTTGCACGGCATCTCCGCGATTCCGGTATTGGGTGCGCTGCCGACCGGAAAGCATCCAGCCCTTCAATACGGAGCTGCAATCTGGCTAATCTTCTTTATGGTGATTGTTCTCTTCATCTCGCGCAGTGCACAAGGCTTAAGGCGGCGACAATCCGACTTCGTCATCTCCGCCCTACTTTTCTTTGCGATCTTTGGACTCTTCTGTTTTCTCGGGAGCGGTGAATTGCTCACCTCGTCGTTGCGTCCGGTCGGCATCGCCTGGCTTAGAGAGCTTGAGATCACCTCACTGAGCGCCGTAGCTGCGCTGATACTGGGCATCTATCTGCCGGCGCTCGCTCAGAAGATCGCGAGAAATTTCACGGGAAAAATAGGTCGAAAGATGGTGCAACGTGGCTAAGCGCATAGTGTTGATGGCATCTGGGACGGGCTCACTTGCTCGGACAATTTTAGCTGCGGTGAAGTCAGGGGAGTTAGATCTTTCGGTTATTGGATTCATCTCCGATAAACATTCGCCCGCTCTTAAGGTGGCGGCGGATTTTGGAGTGCCAACGATTGTTCTGCCGGTTGGCAAAGATCGCTCCGCATGGGACGCATCGCTCCTTGCGATTGCCTCAGAGCTCAACCCGGATCTGATTGTCAGTGTGGGTTTTATGCGCATCCTCGCGCCAGCGCTTGTCGAGAAATTTATTGTGATCAATACTCATCCATCCCTCCTGCCTAATTTCCCAGGTGCCCATGCGGTTCGAGATGCTCTGGCGGCGGGAGTCCAGGAGACCGGGTGCACCGTGCACCGCGTCGATGCCGGCATGGATACCGGACCGGTCATCGCCAGCCGCTCGGTTGCAATCAAGCCGGGGGTCAGTGAATCCGACCTCCACGAAGAGATTAAGATTGTGGAACGGGCCCTCATCGTTGAGGTACTCAAGAGATATGCCACCGAGGGGATCCTGTGAGCACACGTAAACCAATTCGCCGCGCTCTGATAAGTGTCTACGATAAGAGTGGCCTGGTTGAACTTGGCCATGCGCTCACCGCTCAAGGCGTAGAGATTCTCTCAACTGGCTCCACTGCTAAGACTCTTTCGGCCGCCGGTATTCCAGTGATCGCCGTCGAGGAGTACACCGGTTTCCCAGAGATGATGGGTGGGCGCGTAAAGACGTTGCACCCGCGAATCCACGGTGGAATTTTGGCTGATCAAAATAACCCAGAGCATCTCGCTGCGATTGCATCGCACGATATCGCCCCATTTGATCTCATAGTTATTAATCTCTATCCCTTCACACAAACGATCGCATCTGGTGCCGCATATGCCGAATGCATCGAGCAGATCGATATCGGCGGGCCTTCGATGTTACGTGGAGCTGCCAAGAATCATGGCTCGGTTGCGGTTGTCAGTTCACCGGCACAATACGAACTCGTCTACAGCGCACTCAATGCGGGCGGATTTACTCTCGAAGAACGTACGCGTCTTGCGATGGAGACTTTTAGAACGACCGCAGAATATGACATTGCGATTGCTACCTGGATGGGGCAAGAGTTAGAGGTGAGTGAAGAATGGCGCGCATTCGCGTGGTCAGAGATTTCACCGCTTCGTTACGGTGAAAATCCACACCAAGCGGCGAGCGTGTATCGCACCACCACTTCGCCATCGATCGGCATCGCTCAGGCCGAACAGCTCC
>CAIZGZ010000020.1 GCA_903932695.1 uncultured Actinomycetes bacterium
CGGACCAGTTGCAAATCTTCCACCCCATAGCGCCATTAGTTTCCCTTTCCTAGATTGCCAAAATTCGATTCGATCTTCTTTGCTAACGCCGCGCCACCATTTGCAGTAGCTGCGATGACTAGGACTGTGTCATCTCCGGCGATTGTTCCTATTGCGCCAGTGAGCTCCTTATTTGCAACAGCGCTATCAATCGCGGATGCGAGGAGTTGAGCTGCAGCCGTTGGTGTTCTCACAACGACCGTATTGCCGCTCGACGCAACGCTGACGATGAAACGAGAATTTATCGAGGCATCACTACGACCCGGCAGTGCGTAACGCACCAGCCCCTGCTCATCTTTCGCTTTAAATGCTCGCAATTCCTGCAAATCTCTACTGGCAGTAGCTTGTGTAACGCGCACACCCTGCTTTCTTAATTCAGCAACCACATCTCCCTGGGAAGCAATTCGACCCGCCTGAATCAACTCCGCGACGAGAGCCTTGCGCTCTGATCCGGAAAGAACGGCGATCGTGAGAGTTTTCTTAGGCATCTTGCTCCTCAAGTACTTCAGTTAATGATTGCGAGAAAATCTTCACAAAGAGCTCGATCTCTTTCTTGGTGATGTTGAGTGGTGGCGCAATACGAATGACGTGCGGATTTGGGGAGTTAACCAACAATCCATTCGTCATGCATTGCGCGGAAACGCGAGCCGCCACGGGTGTAGTAAGCACGATTCCCAGAAGCAGGCCGCGCCCTCGAACGGTGTGAACCCCAGGAAGTTGTTCGATCGCTTCAACCAGTTGTGCCCCACTTCGCTTCACAGTGCGAAGCAGGTCGTGTACGACCAGGTAATCAATCGCAGCGTTTGCAGCGGCACATGCGATGGGATTTCCGCCAAACGTTGATCCATGCTGTCCAGGTTCGAACTGAGGTGCTTTAGCTCCTAGAGTGATCATTGCGCCGAGCGGTAGCCCTGCTCCAAGACCCTTCGCGAGAGTAATCACATCCGGCGTCACTCCTTCGTGTTCAAACCCAAACCACTCCCCTGTACGTCCCATCCCGGTCTGAACCGCATCAATCACGAATAGGGCACCTGTCGCATCGCAGATTTTGCGAACAGCTGCGAGGTAGCCAGCTGGCGGAGTAACGACGCCATTCTCACCCTGAATCGGTTCGATAATGACCATGGCGGTCTTCCGGGTGACGCGCTTCTTAAGCGCCTTCACATCGCCATATGGAACAAAGCTGATATCTGAAAGCAGTGGGCTAAAAGGAGCTCGCTTTGCCTCTTGGCCCGTGACGGAGAGAGATCCAGAAGTTCTTCCATGAAATGAGCCAGTTGTTGAGACGATCCGGCGACGTCCAGTGAGTCGAGAGAGCTTGATGGCGGCCTCATTTGCTTCGGCTCCAGAGTTACAGAAGAAAACCCGCGCCGTGGGATCACCAGTGAGGTCCTGCAATTTCTGGGCGAGTTCAATGACCTGTGGGCTCATGTAGAGATTGCTGATGTGGCCCAAAGTGGCTACCTGAGCGCTGACCGCTTCGGTAATTGCTGGATGAGCATGTCCAAGAATATTTGTTGCGATACCTGCGAGAAAATCCAAATATTTCTTTCCTTCAGAATCCCAGACGCGCGCTCCTTTGCCACGCACGAGTTCGATGGGTGGCGTGCCGTAATTATTTTGAAGCGACAGCGACCAGGCGCTTGCTGGAGTAGGGTCACCTCCTTTGCTCAATTTCGATGTATTCATTGCGCTATCACCACGGTTCCACCTTTTCCGACGAGCGCATCGTTCAGATTCGAAATCGATCTGCCATCGATCACTCGAGCTCTCCTCGCTCCGGATGTCAATGCTGTGATAACCGCTTTAGCTTTAGGTGCCATGCCATCTGCAAATGTTGGTGCGAGTGTTTGGAGTTCAGAAAGCGTGATCTCGGTAATGAGAGAAGAGGGATCTGGCCAATTTCTAAAAATTCCAGGGACATCGGTAATAAAGATCACTTCTTCTGCTGATAGCGCACCTGCGATAGAGCCAGTTGCGATATCACCATTGATATTCATGGCAACACCTTGGGCAGAGACACTTACTGGTGAGATCACTGGCAAGTAGCCATTGTCCAGAAGAAGGCGCAGAAAGGTCCCGTCAACACTTGCTGCCTCACCGACTAG
>CAIZGZ010000021.1 GCA_903932695.1 uncultured Actinomycetes bacterium
GGGCGGCGGTGTTATAGGCGCTCTTAAGAAGTTGGTAGGTCGTATGGCCGAGTGTTGGCAGTTTCGTTCCTGGGCCAAGTGATCCCAGAACCCATCGAGGTCGATCGTCAGTGGAGTACTCGTCAGCAACTTCTCGAGCGAGTTTTGCGCCAGCGTATGCGAGTTCGAAGATACGATCTTCGATGCCATATTCGGCGAGATTGGCGAAGTTTGCACCAAAGGTGTTTGTCTCAATCGCATCGACACCGACGTCGAGATATTGTCGGTGGACCAATTTTACGAGCTCGGGCCGGGAGACATTGAGGATCTCATTGCAGCCTTCATGTCCTTGAAAATCTTCAAGAGTGGGATTTGCGGCTTGAAGCATGGTTCCCATGGCACCGTCAGCGATCACGGTCTGGGATTCGAGAGCTCTCCGAAGTGAGCTAGGACGATCTGTCTGCTTCATAAGGAAGCGAGTTTAGCCTAGATACTAGAAGGCAAGCCCTAGGAGACTATCCAACGCCCGTGCCATCTCGCCAGGTGAACCGCCTTCGACTCCGGATTCGGTATCGGCTATCCATGAATTCAAGGCAGCAAAAGCTCGTGGCGTATCGAGGTTGTCGGCGATTGCCTGAACCATCTCAGCGACTGCCGATGAAGTCGGTGCAACTTGATTTCGGCCAAGAGCAGAGCGCACTCGTTCAACTTCGGTTTGAGCCTGCTGTAAAACGGCATCAGACCAATTGCGAGCTAGTGAGTAATGGTCTTGAAGTAGGGCGTATCTGATCACAGTCGGATCAACACCTTGCGCAAGGAGTTTTGAAACAAAGACCAAGTTGCCCTTGCTCTTACTCATCTTCTCGCCATCGAGTCCGATCATCCCGGTGTGGATGAAGGCCCGCGCGAAATTCTCTCCTAACAGGGCCTTTACTTGGGCCCCAGACATGAAGTGGTGAGGGAAGATGAGGTCATTGCCGCCACCTTGGATGTCGATCAAATATTCGCGGGATGAATCCCCCGCTAAGAAATTCTCACCGATGAGATATCGCAAACTAATGACGGCACATTCGATATGCCATCCGGGACGACCAAAACCATGCGAGCTGTGCCAACCTGGCTCATTGTTCTTATTGGCGATCCAGAGAACAGCATCTAATGGATGCTCTTTTCCGGCACGATCAGGATCCCCGCCACGTTCTGCAAAAATCGCTAGCGCTTGCTCCTCCGAAATGGGTAGATCAGAGAGGAACGACGAGGTCCGGAAGTAGAGATCTCCATCTAGCTCGTACACGAAGCCGTTCGACTTCATTTGAGAGATCGCCTGATCAACCAGCTCCATCACTTGCGTGACCGGAACGAAGAACTCGGGCGCAAATACTCTCAATGCAACCATGTCGGAGGCGAAGAGGTCGGTTTCGCGCTGTGCCAAACTCTGCCAATCCACATGATCGCGGTCGGCTCGCTCTAGTAGTGGTTCGTCTACATCGGTGATGTTCTCGACGAAATGAACTGAGGTGTTGCGTAGGCGTTGATAACGATTGATGAGATCGAATGTGAGGTATGTGGCGGCGTGACCTAAGTGCGTTGCATCGTAGGGTGTGATTCCACAGACATACATACGCAGCGCTGAACCCTGAAGGTGATCAAAGGTAACTGGTCCCCGAGAGGTCTCCACACGAAGTGGTGGAATCGCTGATGACTCCAAACGGCTGAGCGCAGGAGATGGCCATGGGTTCTCTAATATTTCCATTGGCTAAAGGTTATCCAATCTTGCTTCGATTAGTACGGTGGCCAAGGTACTGGCGGCCATAATTCGGATGGTGCTGGAAAAATCCCTAACTCCAGCAATCGTTCGATACGGGTCGTCAAGGCCTCTATCTCGACAGGGGTAATGAGCCCAGAGAGAACCTCCACGGATTCTTTCGCTCTCCGAAGCAACGCAATCTCAGTTTCGGTGAACTCTGATTCGCTCCAGTTCCATAGAACTGTTCGCAACTTATCGTCCTCGTGGAACGTCAGACCATGATCGCAACCAAAGATTTGATAGTCCTCAGTGATCAGAATATGTCCGAATTTCCGATCGGTATTGTTAACAATGGCATCAAAGATCACCATTGGGCGCAATGTTTCTGGTGAACTTTGTACGTAATCGACAACATCGATCGATGAGTCAACCTCGATCCATTGTTGCACTGAACCAGGTCCAAATGGGCCATCTCGAAGAGTCGTGAACGGTACCAGCGATAGCCCGAGCTCTTGTGAGAAGAGATATGCGGCGTACTCTCGATGCGCAAGGTGACCATCCGGAAAATCCCAGAGCGGTTGCTCGCCGGCGATTGGTTTGTAAATAACGCTGACGGAATCTTCACCCACAACGGCCTTTGCAAAGAGCGTTGCATTCGAAGCATCAACAAATCGTCCTTCAACCACGATCTCGCCATTGAGAATAGTGTCGAGTACGTGCTCCTTATCCATCTTGCGTTGATCCATCTAACGTCGATATCCATTCGCGCGCGGACACAGGTGCCCGGTCGGGTCTACCGGCAATCCGCAGAATGGGCATTCCTGCCGTCCGGCCGAGACGAGAAGTGCGGCCTGTTCGCAGAACGCTCTTGCTTGATGCAGCCGGAGTGAGATGGTCAATAAGTCAGGCGCATCCTCAAGGAAGGCTGCCTCGTCCTCATCGAGCAGTTCAACGATCGATTCATCACCCATTGATTGGGCTTCAACGATGAGTCGCTGTTGCTCCTGGTTCCAGCTGATGCCAATGACACCGACTATGAAATCTTCTTCGAGTGGAAACTCAAGGCCAGTGAAGTCAGCCGCAGAGGTGAGCGAAAGCTCATCCCGTGAGGCGAGCTGATTTCTACGGAGTTCCCGAACCATCTCCTTTATTCGTTCCACCAGCGCCATCACTTGAGATTTCTCAACGCTGACACAATTCAGACCTGAGCTAGAACGCACCTGCAAGAAGAAGGTTCGCTCTCCTGGTACGCCCACCGTTCCGGCGATGAATCGCTCAACGGAGTCGTGTCGATAGACGATACGGCTCATGCGCGGCCTGCTCCCCCACCGAGTGAGTGACCTGGATTGGCCCCAGGATTCTTACGAGAAGGTGCAGTACCTGATCTGAGGTGTGAGATTGAGTTGAGTTCGATGAGATGGGAAGGTGAATACCGAATCCGGGTAATGGATGCCGGATCAACCGCGATTCGCTGGAAATTATCGAGCGGCAGTGCCAAGTGATAAGCAACGATCGACTTAATCACATCGCCATGCGAAAGAACCAATATTTTGGATTTACCAGAAGCCATGTCGAGGACGGCCTGATTTGCGCGCAATGACATTTCGGCGAAACTCTCACCGGAGGGGAATCGAACTGTGCTTGGACGAGATTGGATCTGCGCCCATAACTTGTGTTTGGCCAATTGCTTGAGCGACTTACCGGACCACGTGCCGTAATCCATCTCGATAATCGCTTTGCCGAAATTCGCCTTCGATCCAGTCTTCTTGAGCAATGGCGCAATCGTCTCCCGACAGCGCTTGAGATCAGAGACATAGATGGCATCAAATTTCTCGCTCGCTAAGAAATCTGCAACAGATTGGGCTTGCTCTCGTCCCCGCTCGGTGAGTCCGACGGAATTGTCACGTCCCGCCAAGATGCCTTTTTCGTTTGCCGTTGAATGGGCATGGCGGAGAAGAACAATCTCGCAGGGTTTTTTCGGTGCCGAAGCGCTCATGACACAAGGTTACAAGTAAACGGAGGTACATGTCTTTGGATCAATGCCTTGCTAAGTTCTGGGCATGGAAAAGCGTTACTTGGGCAATAGTGGTCTTGCGGTCAGTCGGATCGGTCTAGGCACGATGACCTGGGGGCGAGATACGGATGAACACGAGGCAGCTGATCAGCTTCGTTCCTACCTCGATGCGGGCGGCTCTTTCCTGGATACAGCAGCGATCTACGGTGATGGCGATAGCGAACGCGTGATCGGTGGCTTTCTCGGATCACTCGTCGCGCGATCGGAGATCACCATCGCAACTAAGGCAGGACTCTCGCACCCAGGTGGAGTGCGAACGGTCAATAATTCTCGCGGTTCGCTCCTGGCCGATCTTGATGCTTCTCTTGCCCGCTTGGGTGTCGATTACGTAGACCTTTGGCAGATTCATACCTGGGATGAGACGGTCCCGCTTGAGGAGACTCTGAGCGCTCTGGATTACGCTGTCAGTAGCGGTCGAACCCGATACGTCGGCGTCTCCAACTTTTTAGCGTGGCAGTTGGCTCGCAGTGCAACTATTCAAAATCCACTCTTTGGCAAGGCGATCATTACCAGCGCCCAATCTGAATACTCGCTTCTCAATCGCTCCATAGAACGAGAGTTGATGCCCGCTGCTGATGCAACGGGCGTGGGTCTCATCGCTTGGTCGCCGCTTGGTCGAGGCGTTCTGAGCGGAAAGTATCGAGGTGGCTTACCATCTGATTCGCGTGGGGCTAGTCCTCATTACTCGAGCTTCATCTCACCATATTTAGAGGCTCGTGCCCGCACGATCGTCGATGCCACCATGGTTGCCGCACAAGGGCTTGGATACTCGCCGATTGAAGTCTCACTCGCATGGGTGCGAGATACACCGGGGATTGCAAGCGCGCTAGTTGGTGCTCGTACCGGGGCACAACTCCGAGGAATCCTCACGGTAGAAGAGATCGCGCTACCTGACCAGGTGAGAGATGCGCTCAACGAAATTTCGCTGAGCTCGCTCTCGATCTAACTTTGGTTAGCAATTCTCCAAGAAGCGAATAAGTACTCGTACACCAAACTTGAGTCCCTCAACGGGGACTCGCTCATCAACGCCATGGAAGAGCGCGAAAAAGTCCAAGTCTGCAGGAAGTAGTAGCGGTGAGAAGCCATAACCAATAATTCCTAGTTCGGCCAACGCCTTGTTATCCGTTCCGCCGCTCATGAGGTATGGAACGGGGATTCCATCAGGGTCTTCGGCGACCAATGCGCTACTCATTGCTTCAACGAGTGGACCAGCAAAATCAACTTCGAGCGCTTTGTCCCGCACCAACATGGAAACCGTCGCATCATCGCCAACGAGCTCCTTAATCGTCGCTTCCAGTTCGTGTTCATAACCTGGAAGAAAGCGACCGTCGACCACTGCAGTTGCTTGTTGAGGGATCACATTTGCCTTGTACCCAGCGTTGAGCATTGTTGGATTGGCGGTATTGGTTACGGTTGCGCCGATCATCTTCGAGGCTCCCCCAATGTGCTTGAGGAGGTCTGATGCCTTTGCTGGGTCATAAAGATCACCAGTCAACTCCGCGATCTTTCCGAATAGCTTCTTATTCGTAGCGGTCTCGCGCTCTGGCCATACATACGAACCGATGCGAGCAATCGCCCGTGAAAGTTTAGTCACAGCATTGTTTGGGTTGGAGAAACTGCCGTGTCCTGCGGTGCCTTCTGCTGTCAATTGCATCCATTGAATGCCCTTTTCTGCTGTTTCAATGACATAGAGTCGATGCCCGCCAGTGATGGTGATGGAGAACCCACCTACCTCAGAGATCGCTTCACTATAACCCTCAAAGAGTTCTGGGCGATGCTTCACCAGCCAATGTGATCCGTACTCGCTACCAGCTTCCTCATCTGCAAAGAAGACGAGAAGAATGTTGCGAGGTGGGCGATATCCAGTCCGGGCCCATGATCGAATGATGGCGAGATACATGGCATCCCCATCTTTCATATCAACAGCGCCACGTCCCCAGATATATCCATCCTTGAGTAGACCGGAAAATGGGTCGACGCTCCAGTCATCGGCATTTGCTGGAACAACATCGAGATGACCGTGAACGACCAGGCCAGGCCGTGATGTATCTTCACCGGGAATATGCGCAACAACGTTGACGCGATTCGGACCGGTCTCGATCAGCTCGGAGTCGATGCCAACCTCTTTGAGTTTGGCAGCAACAAACTCTGCCATTGCTCGTTCATCGCCCCTGCCCTCGCCATAATTGACGCTTGGGATGCGGATCATCTCTTGGAGAAGTTGGATGCAATCTTCTTCAACGGCCGTAATCTCGGTCTGGTTCATATGCCAATCCTGCCTCAAAGAGCGCAAATTGTCCGCTCTTGCTTGGACTTCTGTACGGCCTTCTCTCCGGTCAGCGGGTAGTCGAACCTTTGCTATCATTACGCCTCACACACTTTGTCCGGGTGGCGGAATTGGCAGACGCGCTAGCTTGAGGTGTTAGTGCCCGCAAGGGCTTGAGGGTTCAACTCCCTTCTCGGACACCATTACTCACGAAAACTCTCAAGATAGGCTACTTTCATCCCGTGGCTCAGCTGATCTATTACTACGGAACCATGGATAGCGGTAAGTCCACCCTTGCCCTCCAGACGGCACACAATCATCAGAGCCGAGGTCGCACCGGAATCATCTTTACCAAGAGCGATCGGGGCGGACCAGGCGTTATCACGAGTCGGCTTGGCCTCAAATCTGAGGCGATTGAAGCTACCCCCGAAATCGATCTCCATCGCTACGTTGTTGATCAACTCTCAAGCGGCACCAGAATAGATTTCATCATCAGCGATGAGGCTCAATTCTTCGAACCAGCCCAGATTGAACAACTTGCTCGGATCGTTGATGGCCTGGGAATTGATGTCTTCGCCTTCGGGATCTTGAGCGATTTCCAGACCAAGATGTTTCCGGGTTCCGCCCGATTGGTTGAGTTATCTGATCGGGTTCTTCCGCTCCAGGTAGAGGCGCTCTGCTGGTGCGGTGAGCGGGCAACTCATAATGCGCGCGTGGAAAATGGTGTTATGGTTACAGAGGGCGAACAGGTTGTTGTAGGAGATGTCGCCTCAGAAATTGGTTACGAAGTGCTTTGCCGTAGACACCATATGCGCAAAGTTACTTCCAGAAACTCCCAGAGTGCACGTTTGGAACCCTTACCCTTCAACGGAGAATAGAGAGCAACTATGCAAACTCGAGGTTACGCAGTAATGACAAGCGGAGCTCCGCTTACCCCCTTCACCTTCGAACGCAGAGAGCTGCGCCCAACCGATGTTGCGTTTGATATTACGCATGCCGGAATCTGCCATTCTGATATCCATACCGCACGCGGCGAATGGGGTTCACCACTTCTGCCGCTCGTTCCAGGTCATGAAATCGTTGGCGTGGTTACAGCGGTTGGTAGTGAGCAGACCAAGTTTTCAATCGGCGATCGGATCGGCGTAGGCGTCTTCGTTGATTCATGCGGAAAATGCGAGAACTGCCTCAGCGGACACCAGAATTACTGCTTTGAGGGAATGACCGGAACCTACAACACGCTAGAGCGTGATGGGGTAACACCTGCTCATGGCGGCTACTCAAATAAGTTTGTGATCGATCAAGAGTATGCAGTCAAAGTTCCCGCCAACCTGGATATGGCCGGCGTTGCACCATTGCTCTGTGCTGGCATCACGCTCTACTCCCCACTCCGTCACTGGAATGTAAAACCAGGTATGAAAGTTGGCATCATCGGCCTTGGTGGTCTTGGGCATATGGGTGTCAAACTTGCCAGCGCTATGGGCGCTGAAGTCACTGTCTTTTCTCACTCAGCAAATAAGGAGTCGGATGCTAAGCGATTCGGCGCAAAGCACTTCGTCCTGACAAAAGAGGCTGGATTCTTTGAGCCTCTAAAGGAGACATTCGATCTCGTCCTCAACACCGTCTCAGCTGAGATTGATATCAATGATTACCTCCATCTACTCAAGCTCGATGGCACTCTCGTTGTCATTGGTCTGCCTGGAAAGCCCTACGCAGTTAACGTCTTCAATCTCCTTCGTATGCGTCGTTCGCTAGCGGGCTCAATGATCGGCGGGCTGCCAGAACTCCAAGAGATGCTCGATTTCTGTGGTGAACATGGCGTGGTCAGTGATGTCGAAGTGATTAAGGCTGATTACATCAACGAGGCCTACGACCGTACTGTTGCAAGCGATGTGAAATACCGCTTTGTGATCGACGCTTCTACCTTCTAAAGGCCCGGAGTTCTTCTCCTACAAGAATTGATGAGCTACCAGTGCAACAAGCGGTGCAAAAAAGAGCGCTGGTAGCAGATCACCGATAGAGACCTGCTTAATATTCAACAATCGTAAGCCTATGCCGAGCAACATGACTCCCCCGACGGCGGTCAGCGCTTGGATTTGGTACGGGGCTAAAATATTTCCGAGAAAATAACCGGTTATGGTCCATGCACATTGATAGATACCAACGGGAATGGCTGAGAAGGCCACGCCCCAACCGAAACTTGATGCAAAGGCCATAGCGGCGAATCCGTCGAGGGTGCTTTTGAGCACCAGTTGCGAAATTCCGGTATGCATACCATCGCTAATGCTGCCCAAAATCGCCAAAGGTCCGATAGCAAAGAGAAGTGATGCCGCCATGAAACCTTCGATAAAGCTACCGCGATCACTCGATGCGAACCGGGCTTTGAGGAGATTGCCAAATGCCTCTAATCGCTCTTCAAGTCCGGCAAAGTAGCCAACAATTGCACCCAACAAAAGGGCCGCAAGGGTGCCTAACGTCGTCCAGCCGATTGGAACCGAATGAACAAAATTGCTGTTCCATACGCTCTTGAGGCAATCCGCAGCATTAATCAGGCAGACAAACCCGAGGATTTCGGTGATGAGTACCCGTAGTCGATCAGGTAGACGATTGCCGGTGAGGACTCCAACGCCTGCGCCAAGAACGATCGTTGCAATGTTGATGCACGTACCAAGTCCAATGAACATTATCCGAAGAGACCGAACTTAATGGCTGAGATCAAGCCGAAGACAAGGCAGTAGATAGCGAACGGCTTGAGGGTATTACTCTTAAACCAACGAACCAACAAGGTGACGCTGAGGATTGTTGCGAAGAACGAGACGATCGAACCAACAGCAAGCGGGCCATATGAGCCGGCAATCGCACCATGGAAGAGCTTTGGCAACTTAAAGAGAGAGGCGCCTAGGATCACCGGAAATGAGAGCAAGAAGGCAAAGTCGGCAGCAATGCTGCGAGAGAGTCCACGGAGCATGCCAAAGGAGACTGTGATTCCAAAACGGCTAATTCCTGCGAAGAGCGCTGCGCTTTGACCTACGCCGATGACGAGAGCTTGGCCTGGTGAAACCCGGCTCGCAATCGCCTCATCTTCGCTAAGCCCTTCGGTGTGCGAATGGCGAGAAGCTGTCAATCGTTCTGTGCCAAAGAGAAGTAGTCCATTGATTGTTAAGAAGATTGCAGCACTTGTTGGGCTCTCAAAATTCTTCTGGAAGAAGCTGTTAAAGAGTAGGCCGA
>CAIZGZ010000022.1 GCA_903932695.1 uncultured Actinomycetes bacterium
ACCTCTTTATCGACGTTGAGATTGCCAAGCAGCCATGGCGCCTCAGGGCCAAGTTGTGCAATCTCATCGAAGAGCAGCCCAAGCCCCTTCATTGCTTCAAGTGAGGGTTTACTTTTGGCAGACCAGCAGACGATGATGACCGGTAATTGCGTTGAAGCCGGCAGGAACTCTTCGACTAAATTCTTCTGATCAACCGGGATGCCATAGATCGCATCCTCTGGCACTGGATTTTTTAGCGCTCCAAGATCAAAGGCCTGACCAAAATTGGAAGGGATGCTCACTCCTGCGCCTCTCCTACATTTGCTCCGTACTGATTGCGATACGGCAAGATCGTACGAATGTAATCTTCGGTCGCAAAGGTTAAGCCCGGATCTTTGCCGATCTTCTCTCCGAGATACCAACGATGCTCCAGGATCTCATGGAACATCTGCGCCGGCTCTACGCGACCGCGCAGATCTTGTGGGATCAGATTCATCACGCGTTGATAGGTCTCCACCAACCAACGTCGGGCGCTATCTTCGATCGGAGGAAGTGGCTTGCTCTCGCGGACACGGAAGCGATCGAAAGAGGCGAGCAGACGTTTTGCCTGTAGCTCTTCAGCATGAATGCCCATTAACTCCCAGAGTCGGCTCTGGTGATATCCAGCGGCAACCAGCTTCGGTGTGAATTTGAGCGCGCCTTTATCGCCATCCAGAGTGACCTCTACCTCTTCCACCGCAAAGCCCAGGTCCTGTACGGAGCGCATGGCTTTCTCAACAGCGTGTCGATCAGATGGGTCGAGAATCTGGGGCTCTTTGAGCATCTGCCAGAGTCGGCGGTAACGCTTGATGACACCATCGGCGGCACGGATCGGATCCATTCCGGGGTGCAAGACGCCAGCCGATGCAAGATCTTCGAGTTCAGCGGCAACGTTGAAATGTGCGATGTCTAGATCGTGTTCGCGTTGACCATTACTAAGGTGGGTTTGGAATTCACCGGTCTCAGCATCCACCAAGTAAGCAGCATACTCATTGGCATCGCGACGAAAGAGTGTGTTGGAGAGCGAACAGTCGCCCCACCAAAAACCAAGCAGGTGCAAACGCACCAATAAGAGCGCGAGCGCGTTTGCCATGGTTGTGATCTCGTGTGGCGTCACCGCGCCGCTCATGATGACGCGGTACGGAAGTGAGTACGGCAGGTAACGGGTCACGATAGCGACCGGCAGCTCATGCGCCTGGTTATCAAGTCGACCATCAACGATTGCAACCGGCTCCACGCATGGCGCATTGCGATTATTGAGTTCGCGCAAAATGTCGTACTCGCGTTGGGCAAATTCCTGGACAGTCTCTTTGACCGCAAAGACTTCACGTTCGGTGGGGCCGGTACGGATCAACCGTACGATATGCCGGGAGATACCCCGCATCGAGGTCAGCCCAGGATCTTCCGGCCAATCCTCAAGCGGCTTGCGCCACGGCATATTGGAGAGCGCGAGCATCTCTTCGCTCAATCCAGTAATTCGTAACTCGCTCACGCCCCTATCCTTCCGTATTCGCCCGCCAATTGCGTATCATCAAACTATGGCACTTAAGCGACTTACTATGGCATCACTCGGGCTGGGCAAGAAGACTCCCAAGAGTCAGGCTGAAGAGGCGCCAGAGAGAGCTTCAGCCCACCCACTGGGCGAGGCTGGTGAACCGCTCGATCGCGCTCACCCCTTCTATTTCGGCTTTCTAGCGGCTGCTGGAGCGGTGATCGCCATCACTCTCCTCAAAGCCTTTGCCAGTGCCAGCCAAGTATTTGTACTCATCCTGATCTCGCTCTTTCTCGCAGCTGGCCTCAACCCCGCTGTTGAATTCTTTAAGCGCCGAGGCCTCAGCCGAGGCACATCGGTTGCAGCAGTGATTGGCTGCGTGTTGGCCTTTGTCACCCTCTTTGGCGTGGTCGTTATTCCACCTGTGGTCAAGCAACTCGATGACCTTTTACGCAACGCACCATCGCTGGTCGCTCACCTGAAAGATAACCCATCGCTGGCAAAGCTCAACTCTCACTACGGAATTATCGATAGCCTGCAGAAGAAACTCAGTGATTCGATCCATAACGGGCAATTTGTCATGAGCGCGTTTGGTGGCGTGATCGGTGTGGGCAAAGCCGTTATCTCTGGCGCAATCTCCGCTCTCACTATTTTAATTCTTACTCTCTACTTCTTAGCTTCGCTGCCTACAGTGACCGCGACTGCGTATCGCTTTGTTCCAAAATCACGACGAGGTCGGGTTGCTGCGATCAGCGATGCGATTATTGGTCGCATTGGAAACTTTGTTAGCGGTCAAGTCACTGTCGCTTTTATCGCAGCGATCTTCGCCCTGAGCTTGGCGCTGGTGCTTGGAGTTCCCTACCCGCAAGCTGTTGCGTTGTTGGTCTTTCTCTGCGGAACCATCCCGCTCGTTGGTCACATTCTCGGCTGTTCAGCATTCACTCTCTTAGCCCTCACTAAGTCGCCGATGACCGCAGTGATCGTTTTGATTGCTTACGTTGCATATATCCAAGTGGAGAATTATTTGATCATGCCGCGCATCATGCGCAGATCGCTCTCTATTCCGGGGTTGGTCACCATCATTGCCGCACTCGTTGGCGTAAGTCTGCTCGGAATCGTAGGTGGAATCCTCGCGGTCCCACTCGCCGCTGCCGTGCTCTTAATTCTTGATGAAGTGGTCTTCCCGAAAGCAGAACTGAGTTAATTCGGCATCAGTGACGTTAGTACTCCGTCGGTAGCGGAAGTGAGTGCGGGGCGATGATCGCGGTGATTTCGCTCAAGATTCGATAGACATACGGTTCGCCCACCCAGAGGTGTTTAGCGCCAGCTACTGGCACTAATCGAAGCGATGGAAAGCTGGAGAAGCGTTCGACTGCCTGGCTTGGATTCACGTACTCATCGTGCTCTGGAATAAATGCGTGCACTGGACGAGGATCTTTCTCCCAGAACTCAAGGTCGCTTCCCTCGGCACGTTGGAGCGGCGGACTCAAGAGGATGAGACCCTTGATGCGAGCATCTTTTGCGTAACGAAGCGCCAGATCTGTACCAAATGACCAACCAATAACCCAGAGCTCTTTTACGTGGAGTTCGTTGAAGCAGAAATCGATGGCAGCAAGTACATCGTGCTTCTCTTCGCCGCCATTATCAAAGACGCCTTCGGAGGTTCCGGCCTCACTCGT
>CAIZGZ010000023.1 GCA_903932695.1 uncultured Actinomycetes bacterium
ATGTGGGGGCAGAGCCAGCTGAAATATACGATCTGGCGATTTATGTCATCCCGGCAGGCATTGTTGGTGGTCGCCTTTATCACGTCATCACATCGCCTGAGCTCTACTTCGGTGCACATGGTCACCTCATCGATACCATCAAAATTTGGAATGGCGGGATGGGAATCTGGGGAGCGGTGGGGCTAGGAACTATCACTGCTTTTATTGTGCAGCGTCGCATGCATCCTCACTCCTCTTTCGCCCTCATCGCAGATGCGCTAGCGCCGGGAATTCTTATCGCCCAAGCTGTGGGTCGGTTAGGTAATTGGTTTAACGGTGAACTCTTCGGCAAGCCCAGTACGCTGCCGTGGGCGGTATCGATCCCGTACTCCAATCGTCCAGTCGGATATCAATCCTTTCTTACTTTCACACCAACTTTCGCCTACGAGGCGCTCTGGTGCGTAGCTACGGCGCTGATCATTCTCTATCTCCCGTCAGTGCGGCGATTGGCTCCAGGAAATACCTTCTTGCTCTATCTGGTTCTCTACTGTCTGGGCAGGGCGTGGATTGAGACGCTGCGAATCGACAGCGCACACGAAATCGGGGGAGTGCGAATCAATGTCTGGGTTGCCGCAATCTGCCTTATGGCGAGCCTGATCGCACTAATTTTTCGCCAGAGGCGCTGGAAGGTTGCAGGGCTTAGCCGACAAAAACTCTAGATTTTGGCTAATATCCGATCATGTCACTCGAAGCGGTTTATCAACGAAATCTTCACCATCGCGGACAGAGCTCTGGCTGGTTGCGCGCCGCAGTGCTTGGTGCAAACGACGGACTTGTTTCGAACGCAAGTTTGTTGATTGGAATTGCGGCAGCGGGCAAGATCGATCTGCTCCGCGTTGCTGGCTTGGCCGGAATCGCAGCGGGTGCGATGTCGATGGCAGTAGGCGAGTACATCTCGGTTCGATCGCAGGTAGATATTGAACACTCAGATCGCCTGATGGAGATTGCACACCTTAAGGAAGATCCCGAAGGCGAACTCCTGGAGCTGACTCAGATTTATATTGATCGCGGCCTCGCACACGAGCTCGCTGCTCAGGTAGCGCAAGCTTTCACCGAGAAGGATGCGCTCGAAGCGCACTTGCGTGATGAACTCGGCCACCACGAAGCAAACCAGGCTAAGCCAATCCAGGCTGCAATCGCATCGGCGATTAGCTTTGCGGCCGGAGCAGCGATCCCGCTCCTGGGTGCGCTCTTGCCAACAACCGGGGGTAAAGTCACCACGATCATCGCCTTTACGCTCCTTGGGCTTGCCGGGACTGGCTACATCAGCTCCCGACTTGCTGGATCTCCTGTGGTCCGGACCACGCTGCGCGTCCTAATTGGCGGCTCGCTTGGCATGGCGATCACGGCCGGAATCGGTGCCCTCGTTCGGCTCTAGTGCCACCCCCGTTTCGCCACACCTTTGATACGATTTCCCTTCACTGGGAGTTCGTTGAACTCCTTGAATCGACCACGCAGTACAACACGTAATTCGTTAGGCCATTGTCGTCCTGACCGTTCAGAAGAGAGCGATCATGAGCCTATTTTCTACTTTGCCAACCGCACAGGGCCTCTATAACCCTGCCGATGAGCACGACGCCTGCGGCGTCGCAATGATTGCCACTCTCACCAAGGTCGCAACGCATGACGTGGTCTCACAAGCTCTCGAAGCGCTTCGCAACATGGAGCATCGCGGCGCTACCGGCGCAGAACCTGACAGTGGTGACGGTGCAGGAATTTTGATCCGCATTCCAGATGAGTTCTATCGCGCAGTCGTGGATTTCACTCTGCCCTCACGAAGCTTCTATGCAACGGGTATCGCATTTATCGAACCAGATTTTACTGACCAAGCAGCAATTCAAAAGATCGCAGAAGAAGAGAAAGTCTCGATCTTAGGATGGCGCGAACTTCCGATCAATGATTCTTCGCTTGGTAAGACAGCGCTCTCGGTGATGCCGCGCTTTGTCCAAATCTTTATCGCTGGCCTCGGTGGCGAGAGCGACCTCGCGCTAGATCGCAAAGCATTTGCATTCCGCAAGCGCGTCGAACACTCACTTCCTATCTACTTCCCATCTCTTTCTACTCGCACCATCGTCTACAAGGGAATGTTGACCACCGGCCAACTTGAGGAGTTCTTCCCAGATCTCTCTGATGCGCGAGTTGTCTCACCGCTTGCCCTGGTGCACTCACGCTTCTCTACCAACACCTTCCCATCATGGCCATTGGCTCACCCATATCGCTACATCGCACACAACGGTGAAATCAATACCGTCCGCGGTAATCGCAACTGGATGCGAGCTCGTGAAGCGCTACTCGCCACACCTTTGATCGAAGGCGATATTTCTCGACTCTTCCCGATCGTCAATAACTCAGGCAGCGACTCAGCATCCTTCGATGAAGTTCTTGAGCTGCTCTACCTCACCGGTCGCTCATTGCCACACTCAATCTTGATGATGATTCCAGAAGCGTGGGAGAACCACGCAACAATGTCACAAGAGCGTCGTGACTTCTATGCATTCCACTCTTCCATGATGGAGCCATGGGATGGTCCAGCATGCGTCACCTTTACCGATGGCAATCAGGTGGGAGCAGTCCTTGATCGCAATGGCTTGCGCCCATCACGTTACTGGGTGACCGATGATGGACTCGTTATCTTGGCCTCAGAAGTTGGTGTCCTGCAGATTCCTGCGGAGAAGGTAGTTCGCAAGGGACGACTACAGCCTGGTCGTATGTTCTTGGTTGATATCGCTGAAGGCCGCATCATCGAAGATGGCGAGATTAAGGATTCACTCGCACAAGCTGCGCCATACGGTAAGTGGTTAGCCGATGGAATTGTTCAGCTCTCTGACCTACCTGCGCGCGAACACATCATCTATCCGCACTCCTCAGTTCTTCGTCGCCAGCGCGCATTCGGATATACCGAAGAAGAGTTGCGCATCATCATCTCGCCAATGGCGAAAAATGGTGCAGAGCCACTTGGCTCTATGGGCACCGATACACCACTTGCTGCGCTCTCGAATAAGCCACGCCTACTCTTTGATTACTTCGCTCAACTCTTTGCCCAAGTAACAAACCCTCCGCTCGATGCTATTCGTGAAGAGATGGTCACAAGCTTGGCGCTCACTATTGGTGGC
>CAIZGZ010000024.1 GCA_903932695.1 uncultured Actinomycetes bacterium
CGCCTGGTTGATCGGGATCGCAAAACCTAGTCCGATAGATCCAGGTTGTGATCCCATCACGCTTGCACCGAGCGAAGCGATCGCTGAATTCACGCCAATCACCGCGCCATTGATATCAACGAGCGGTCCACCCGAGTTACCGGGATTGACCGCGGCATCGGTCTGGAGTGCGTCGATATACGAACTTTCGCCCGCCTGGCTCTCGGAGTTGGTCGTCACTGGGCGATTCTTCGCTGAGATGATTCCAGCGGTAACCGTTCCGGCTAGACCGAGCGGTGAACCAATTGCAATAACCGGGTCGCCAACTTCTACTTTGCTGCTATCGCCCAACGTGAGTGCGGGTGCATCAGTAACATCAATTTTTAGGACCGCAAGATCGTATGAGGTATCTCGCCCTACTACCGTTGCGGTGTATTGACGATCATTCGAGAGTTTGACGGTAATAGTTCCGTTACTGAGTACTGCTGGCTCAATCACGTGGTTGTTCGTAAGAATGTAGCCATTACTCTTAATGAAAAATCCGGTACCTGTATCAGAACCATCACTCGAGTTGGAATCAACTTCAACAACAGATGGTGAAACGCGAGCAGCGATTGCCGCCATTGAATTTGGAGCGCGCTCAATATTCCGTGAGACCGAGACCAGTCCAGATGAGCCACCAATTGCAACCCGTGTTGCAATCGCGCCAACGCAACCAGCGACTAGTGCCATTACGAGCGCAAGGTACCAAGTAACGCCAGCACTTCCCCGACGTTGTGGCACTGGAGTTGGCAACGGTTGGCTATCAGAGATCCACCAAGCGGTGGCGGGGGTAGCCGTTGTAGCAGGTTGCGAGATTGGGGTATCTGTAGGTTCGTTCGTGCTCATGTCTCACATCCTATTCCAGCGCCTCTAGAAAAGTATTCCGAGCAGGAGAATTTGAGAGAGGACTCAGCAACTTTACAGTTTGGTAGCGAGCATGACGCCGGCGCCGATCGGCAGGAGGGTCGAACTCCATCGTGCGTCCTCTTTCACCGCTCTGATTCCATCGCGACGTGAGACGCTTTCAAAATCGCGTTGAGTTGGGTCGGCAACTTTTCCACCGCTGAGCGCTTGGTCGATGAAAAGAATTCCGCCAACGCGTAAGAGGCGATACGCCTCGTGAATGACATCCATTAAATCCGCAGCGGGGCGTACGACGATCAGATCGTAATTATTATCGGCGAGCTTGCCGACGACTTCCAAAACATTGCCGGTGATCAGTCGAAAACGTTGAGCCGAAATTCCGGACTCTTCAAAGACGCTTCGCGCACTCGCAGCTAACTCCCGCTCGCCATCGATCGAGGTAAGAACGGTCTCTTTGCTGCCGCCGGCAAAGATTGCGAGTCCGCTGACACCAGAGCCAGTTCCGATTTCGACAACCGATTTGGCGCGAAGCGTCGCGGTGACAAATGAAAGCAATCCGACGACACCGGGAGTTGGGTCTTGAATTCCTAGCTCGGCGGCATGTGAGCGCGCTTGCTGCATAAAGATATCTTCACGGACAAAACTCTCGGCATAGGCCGCCATATCGCCGCGATTGCCAATCATGAGAGGTTTGCCAGCCAATCAATGAGAAGCCGCGTTCCAAATGCAGTTCCACCTTTGACAAACTCACCAGCATCTTTCTCGCTGCGAGCAGGACCGGCAATGTCGAGGTGGACCCATGCGCGATCTCCGACAAAGTGTTCGAGAAAGAGAGCTGCCGTGACTGAACCCGCTGAAAAGTGACCTTTATCCGCAGTGTGATTGAGATCTGCAATGTCGCTCTCGAGCGCAGGCGCATAATCATCGATGAGTGGCATCGGCCAGACTCGATCGCCGCTTCGTTCGCCGGCTTCGCTCAAAGTTCTGCTGAGCTTAGGATCCCGGCTATACATTGCGGCGTACTGCTTGCCAAGGCCCAGACTTGCAGCGCCGGTGAGCGTTGCAACGTCAACCAAAATATCTGGCTTCAATTCAAGATCGGCATAGGCCAAACCATCGGCGAGAACTAATCGTCCTTCTGCATCAGTGTTTAATACCTCGACCGTTGTTCCGCCGAAGTGAGTGATGACATCGGATGGACGTTGTGCGGTGCCAGAGACCATATTTTCGGCGCACATTAAGAGCGCAGTAATTCTCACGCGTGGTTTGATCTTTGCCATCGCTGTAGTCGCTGCCAAAATTGCAGCAGCTCCCGCCATATCTGACTTCATCGCAATCATGGTGTCGTACGGCCGCTTGAGCGAGATACCACCTGTATCAAAGGTGATTCCCTTGCCTACCAGCACAACGTGTGGCCAATTACGTGATCCGGTTGGTGCATAGCGCACCTCGATCAATCGTGGACCTGGTACGGGAACTGAATTTCCAACCGCACGCAATCCGCCGAAGGCAGCGAGCGCACGACCGCTCTTCACTGAAACGCTCAGAGCCGGGGACTTTGTGGCGGCCACCAACGACTTCGCTTGTGCAGCCATCCATGCCGGGTTCTTGATGTTCGACGGAGTGTGAATGAGATCGCGTGCGTTCCACACTGCATCGCTGATAATTCCTGCGCGCTCTAACTCTGCACTTAAGGCTGCCGAGACCACGAAGGTCGAGGCCGGCTTCTTGGGCTTCTTACCAGCTTCAAGTGCGCTCTTCATCTCAAAGCCATATTGCGAAATTGAGATAGCGCTGAACGCTGCAATAACGCTCTGCTTTTCATGCGAATCGCTTCCGTTGCCAAAGAAGGTAACGAGAGTTGTAAAACCATTTCCCTTAACTTTGCGACCAAGGCTCGCGCCCGCCTTGCGATAATCCTCAACCCCACCAGCGCCAACACCAATGAGATAGATCCGCGAAATCTTTCCGGCATCTTTAACCGGAAGCTCGAGCAGCTCACCACTCTTAGCTGCAAAATCCGGCCAACTGATCTGGACATCGTCAAAATCAAAAGCGATCCGATGAAAGACCGTGGTGAGAAGTGGATTGGAATCGAGGATCAGATCTGAATCTCTCTTATGGACCGCGATAGCGATCGCATCATATTTTTCGAGTTCTTGAACCTTCAACGCACTTACCGTGGTGAAAACTGGTGCGGAGATTCGCATGGTTTATTCTTACGTACTCGTGCTTATTTTTTAACGAGTGCTACGGCCGCCTGCAGGGCGTTACCGAGATTTGTGGCCTCTTCAACGTTGAGTTCAACGACTAGCCGTCCGCCGCCCTCGAGTGGGATGCGCATAACGAGGCTGCGAGCCTCCTTGGTAACCTCCATTGGACCATCACCAGTACGTGGTTTCATGGCTGCCATGGTGGGACTCCCTTACTGAAACTGATTAATCCAACGAACGTAAATACCAGGGATAAGTATCTCGCATCACACCGATGGTGGGAAATCGAGGAGGCGAGCCAGACGCGCCTTTCCGCCTGAAATCACCACATCGACCGACCGTTGGGGCACGCCCAAGGTGGCGGCGATCTCCGCTGCCGACATGCCTTTGAGCAGGTTGAGCGTCAGAATAAAGCGTTCTTCTTCGGGCAGGCTGGCAAGCACATCCGCGATCGTTGCTCCCTGCTTCACGGATCAAGGCTACTGGGCATTTCTGGGGAAATACCTAAAAGCTAGCCCCTTCGCAGGCCAAGAGCGCCTGCTCCACCTCTCGAACCCAGATCGCTTGCTCACGCTGCCCCGGCTTCATAAATTCCAGAGCCGCGAGGTGATCGAGTGCGAGCGCAAGTGGATCATAGACGCCAAATGGATCGAGAACTACTACCGGCTTAGCGTGAAAGTTGAGGTACTTTCCGACCCAGATTTCAAAGAGCTCCTCGAGGGTGCCGAGACTGCCCGGCAGGGCGATAAATGCATCCGAGAGCTCTTCGAGCTTCGCCTTTCGGGTGCGCATATCAGGGGTCACAAACATCTCACTTGCCGCATCATCATGAAATTCAAGTCGCTTCAAACTTTCGGGAATAACACCGATCGTCGCAGCTCCGCCGTCACGCGCGCCTCTGGCCACCGCACCCATCATGGAGATCTTGCCACCGCCCCATACCAATTCGTGGCCGCGGGCAGCGATCGCACTGCCTACCTCATATGCCAGATCAATGAATTTCTGATCGACAGTGGGCGATGACGAGCAATAGACACTAATACGCATCCGCCAATTCTCGCACGCTCCCCCGATCCTCAGATACCGTACCGCCATGAGAAAAGCATGGGGATATGGCGTTGCGACTATTGCCGCACAGGGAGATCTACTCGACGTCTGGTTTAGCGATCTAGCACTTGAACCATTGACCTCAAAGAGCGATCTCACCGCTCTCCTTCATGCCGACGCCGTACGCCGCGTCACAAAGAAACTTGTTGAGATCGAGATCGATCTCGATACCCCTCCCGCGAGCGCAGAGGATGCATATCTTCGCCTTCACCTTCTCTCCCATCGCCTTGTTGCCCCGCATGGTGCAAATCTCGATGGCGTATTCGGCTTGCTCACCAATGTGGTCTGGACCAACCATGGCCCATGTTCGCTCGTTGATTTTGAGCAAGTGCGCATCGCACTTCGTGCAGCTCACGGCCATGTCACAGTATTGAGCGTTGATAAGTTCCCTCGGATGGTCGACTACGTTGTTCCAGAAGGAGTACGTATTGCAGATGCAGATCGAGTTCGCCTTGGCGCACACCTTGCTGCAGGCACAACGATCATGCACGAGGGCTTTGTGAACTTCAACGCCGGCACACTGGGTAAGTCAATGGTTGAAGGTCGTATAAGCGCAGGTGTAATCGTTGGAGATGGCAGCGATGTTGGTGGCGGCGCATCGATCATGGGCACTCTCAGCGGTGGCGGCAAAGAAGTTATTGCTATTGGCGAACGTTGTCTGCTCGGTGCGAACTCCGGACTTGGCATCTCACTTGGCAACGACTGCGTGATCGAATCTGGAACCTACATCACGGCAGGTTCAAAGATCACGCTCCCCGATGGCAGCGTTGTGAAAGCTCGAGAACTTTCTGGCGCAAACAACCTGATCTTTCGTCGCAACTCTCAACACGGAAATCTTGAAGTTGTTCCAAAAGTTGGCGGTTGGGAAGGTCTGAACTCGATCCTCCACGCTAATTAACCCGGATTAATTCTGGGCTAGTCCTGCACTAATACCCCGAAGGTGCAATCTCAAACCATGATGATGGGATTCGCAACTTCGTTTTAAAGTCGCCCACTTGCAATTGAGCACTTGTCCCGCTGCTGGAAGTTGCGGTGATCGAGATCGCGCTATTTGAGACAGATCGCGAATCAATACTTAGCTTCACGACATCCGGCAGGTTAAAGGCAGTTGCCACATCTCGTTGAATCAAAACCCGCTGCCAATGTGAATAATAAGGATTGAGAAAAATATCCAGCGACCATGGGTCTGGCACGTTCGTGAGATATGGCTGCGCAGTGCCCCAGACATCAACGCTCCGCTGCGTCATACCGCCATCAGAGGCGAAGAAGTAGACCGAGATCGGTTTGCCGCCATAATAAACTGCATAACCGGTATTAGGGTCCGTGGTGGTGGCATCGACCGCCGCTTTCCATGTTCCGCCCACACCTACTTCTGATTCTTTGGCGTAACCAATATAACTCTGGTCGTACATGCTGCTATAGAGATTGCAATCACATTCTTTCCGAATCGATGCAAGATGAGTGAGAGCGTAGGTACGCGATGCGATCGCTTGCGCCGAAAGAGCAGCAGGGAGGTAAGACGATGGCATCTCACCAATGCCATAGAGATATTCGTTGTGCAAACTCATGGTGTCGGTGATCTCGATCTTGCCCGCGACATATTTGAGTTGAACAAAGCCGTATTTGAGCTGCATGCTTCCGCTAGATGCGCTCATTTGGAGAATTTGAGGCAGCGCAGTGGCGCCATTTGAATTCCAAGAAATATTCCATAGTGGAGATGGTTGCTGCGCAGCCGAGATCGTTGTGCCTGGACAGACCGTGCTCTCGACAATCGCTCGAGCGACCACTGAGAATTTCATTGTGCAATTTGCCGACGTTGTTACCGGAGTGGGGTTTGCAATAGCTGCTGCGTTGGGCAGCGCTGTGAGCGAATATGTGGCACCGAGAACTGGTTTGACCACGGTGAATGAAACATACGTTGCTTGGTGTGCAACGTTGACCCGGATCGGTATGTTGTCCGCGACTGGTACTACTTGAGCGCCAGGAAACCAATACGTCAGAATGTCAGAGGCGCTCATCCCCTCCATCGCCTGACCTTCAGCGCCGATCTGGCTAAGCCCTACGCCATGACCAAAACCAGAACCAGTTAGGACAAAGTGAGCTGGGATAGCACTTGCTTGTGCTGGAGCTAGTCCAACACTGGTCAACACGATGCCAGTCAGCGCAGCGCAGAGAGCGAAAAACTTTCTCATTACTGGATCAAGTTTTTTGGTGAGGTGAGAAAACCAGTTCCCCACGAGAAATGCATCGTTGCCAGCACCGCCGGAAGGCGTACCCGCTCGCTCCAACTCTTACCAATCATCACAGAACCAACAAGATTGCCAAGCAAGTAAAGCCCAACCGGAATCAAAAAGAGTGGGTGCACGGTGCTTCCGAGAACGATCGAGAGCACACTTACCGCCACTGCAAGAGGCGGCGCCAGGTAGCGATAGTTGACCGTACCTTTATGACTTCGAACCACAGCTCGACGCCAACGTCCATATTCAAAATATTGTTTACAGAGCGCTTTGAGATTTGGGCGAGGTCGATAGGTGACCACCAATTCCGGGTCGAACCAGATGATGCCACCGGCTTGGCGCAATCGATAGTTAAGCTCCCAATCTTGTGCGCGCGTGAAACGTTCGTCGTAGCCACCAACTTCTTGCAACTTCTCTCGGTTGAAGAGACCTAGATAGACCGTATCTGCCGGACCAGGCTTGCCGCCGACGTGAAAGCGAGCGCCGCCTACTCCAAGCGGAGAGCGCATAGCGGTAGCTACCGCATATTCAAATTTATTCTTTCCCACCGCGGCCATAATTCCACCGACGTTGACCGCACCAGTAGATTGCATCGTTTCAACCGCACGCGCGATGTAGTTCTCAGAGATTTCAGCGTGGCCATCGATTCGGCAGATAATTGCATACCGCGCCGCAGCGATCGCGCGATTGAGTCCAGCAGCGGTCCGACCCGTTGGATTCTCCACGATAACGATCCGAGGGTCCTTGGCTGCAAGCTCTGTCGCGATCTCATTCGTACGGTCTTGTGAGGGACCGAGCGCCAAAATCACTTCTAGCTCCCCGTTGTAGCGCTGCGCGAGAATGGCCGAAATCGCGTCAGCGAGAAAGCGCTCCTCATTGAGAATTGGGAGAACTACCGAGACTCCAGGTAGGGAAGTTTCACCTGAATTGTGACCCACGCCGACTCCTCTGTTCTCCAAATTTTTGCCTACCAGCCGCTTTAACAGCCCCACCGTACCCTGTGAGAGCACTACTATCGGCGCAATGGCACTCAAAATTTCTGTGATTGGCACCGGATATCTCGGCGCAACACACGCAGCATGCATGTCGAGTCTGGGCCTTGAAGTAGTTGGTGTCGACCTCGACCCAGCAAAGATTGCCCTACTCCAAGCTGGCAAGGTTCCGTTTTATGAACCCGGTCTGGAAGAACTGCTTCAGGAGCAGATCGGTAGCGGCCGACTTACCTTCTCGACCGACTTCTCAGCAATCAGCGGCGCCGATATCCACTTTATCTGCGTAGGTACACCACAGGCCGAAAATAGCCTTGCCGCAGATATGAGTTACGTCGATTCTGCAGTCGAGAAGATTGCAAAAATTATTAAGCCAGGATCGCTCGTTGTTGGTAAATCCACCGTGCCAGTGGGTAGCGCAGAGCGACTTCGCGCCCGTCTCCTCGAGCTCAACCCGGCAGTCGATCTTGCCTGGAATCCAGAGTTCTTGCGTGAAGGTTTCGCTGTCGCAGATACCTTGCACCCCACTCGCCTTGTTGTTGGTGTCGCTACACCAGAAGCCGAAGCTCTCTTGCGTCAGGTCTATGCCACAAATCTGGCTGAGCAGACGCCGTGGGTCGTTGCCGATCTGCCAACCGCAGAACTCGTCAAAGTCGCAGCGAATTCATTCCTCGCGACCAAAATCTCATTTATTAACGCGATGGCGGAGATCTGCGAAGCCGCTGGTGGCGATGTCACGGTCCTGGCAAAGGCCATCGGGTATGACCCACGCATCGGAAGTAGATTTTTACAGGCCGGAATTGGTTTTGGTGGCGGATGTCTACCAAAAGATATCCGAGCATTTATGGCGCGCTCTGCCGAACTTGGCGCCGATCAAGCGCTCGAATTTTTGCGAGAGATCGATTCCATCAACATGCGGGCTCGCTCCAGAGTGATCGAGCTGGTTCGAAGCGAACTTGGCGCAGATCTGCGCGACAAGAAAGTGGCGGTACTTGGCGCCGCCTTTAAGCCAGAGAGCGATGATGTTCGCGACTCCCCTGCTCTTGATATCTCCGTTCAAATTTTGGCAGCTGGTAGCGATGTTGTTGTGTACGACCCGAAAGCGATGGCGAATGCCGCTAGCCGTTTTCCCGCTCTTAAATTTGCGCAATCGATTGAAGAGTGTGTGGCTAATGCCGATATCGTCCTGCATCTCACAGAGTGGCAAGAGTTTCGAACGATTGATCCAACACAGCTCCGAACGCTTGTGCGCAGCCCGCTACTGATTGATGGGCGAAACGCGCTCGATCGAGAGTTGTGGCAGAGCGCTGGTTGGCGAGTTCTTGCCTTAGGTCGCGCAGATACAAATCCTCGCGAAAGTTAAGTAAAACTCTCTGTCGTTAAAAGCCAGTCTTGTGGGAGCGCACCGCGTTGAGCTTCTTACCTTTTTCTAGCGAAGCGACTCGTGCGTGTTCCATCAAATCTGCAATCGTCGTTGAGATTTTCTGATCGGTTGTGCCGAGAATTCGAGCCGCCAGTAGACCTGCATTCTTTGCGTTGCCAACGCCAACGGTTGCCACCGGAATGCCTGCCGGCATCTGAACGATTGAGAGAAGCGAGTCCATGCCATCGAGGACTTTAAGTGGAACTGGTACTCCGATCACAGGCAACGTTGTTGCTGATGCAATCATTCCTGGAAGATGCGCTGCGCCACCTGCACCAGCGATGATGACTTTATATCCCCGCCCAGCTGCGCCATGAGCAAAGGCCAGCATCTCATCGGGAGTGCGGTGTGCACTCATGACATCGACATCGTAAGAGATTTCGCATTGATCGAGAACGGCGGCTGCCTCTTGCATGACCGGCCAATCTGAATCCGAGCCCATGACGATTGCGACTACAGCGTTCTGTGAGTTACTCATCGATTGCTCCGCTCAAGTAGGCGACTGCGTGTTCAACTTCTGTACGCAAGTGTACGAGATCCGATCCTGATGCGCTGACGTGGCCTACCTTGCGACCGGGGCGCAACTCCTTCATATATTGGTGAATCTTCAGGCTCGGAGATCGAGCCATGAGATGAAGGTATGGTCGATAGAGGTCGCCATCTTTATCGGTTTCGATGCCGATGACATTTCCCATCACGGTGTAGTCAGCCGTGAGCGATGTATCACCCAACGGCAAATTAAGAACTGCGCGTAAATGTTGTTCAAACTGACTGGTCTTCGCGCCTTCAATGCTCCAATGTCCGGAGTTGTGAGGTCGCATAGCGAGTTCGTTGATCACGAGTTTTCCGTGAACAACAAAGAGCTCCACCGCCATCACGCCAACAAGGCTTACCCCTTGGGCGATCGCCAACGCAATCGCACTCACCTCGCTGGCCAACTCTGGACTGACATCAGGGATCGGCGTCACGGTGACCGTGCAGATTCCATCTCTCTGAACCGTCAGAGTAGGCGCCCACGTCGCGGCTTGGCCGTGAGCAGAGCGGGCGACCATGACCGCTAGCTCGTAATCAAACGGTAATTTCTCTTCAAGCAACAGTGGTGCGCCAACGCGGGCATACAGTTCGTCAAGCTCTGCTTGCGATGAGAGTACGAAGACGCCACGGCCGTCATAACCACCAGTACTTGTCTTTGCAATGAGAGGAAATGCGATTTCGCTCTGCCCACCGGTAAATCTCTGCCATTGTGGGTTTGGTAGTCCGAGCTCACTCATCTTTTCGCGCATCGATAATTTATCTTGGCTATATTCAAAAGTTGCTGATGCTGGATAAACAAGAACACCGGCCGACTCAAGCGCCGTGATGACTTCTCGAGGCACTTGTTCGTGCTCAAAGGTCACAACATCACAGCTCTTGGCCCATTCCAAGACGGACTGAACATCGCGATAATCACCTACGGTATGGCTTGCTACTTGCGCGCCGCTATCTCCTGCATCTGATGCAAAGAGTGAGAGAGTGATTCCGAGTTCGATCGCAGGAGGCACCATCATGCGCGCCAACTGGCCTGCACCGATGACTCCGACTGTAGGAAAGCTCACCCGCAAAGGTTACTGGAGTTAGCTCAGGGTGCGCACATGAGTAATGTCGCCGACGCTCACGATATCGCCTGACTCCAGGATCAATTCACCATCTGCGCCGACGCTAATTGCCCGCCCGGCCAATTCTGCCCCGCCCGGAAGTGAGACCCGCACCTCTTGCCCAATCGTGGAATTGAGCGCTCGATATGATGGCGTTAGATCAGCCCCGCTCTCCCACTTCTGATACAACTTCAAGAAATTGATCAGTAGCTGAGGGAGTAATTCGTTGCGATCAATCTCGAGACCCGAACTGAGCAGAACCGATGTAGCACTTGTCACCGGCAGATCATCGATCTCCGTTGTGACGTTGATTCCAATTCCAACAATGATGCCATCTTTAAATTTTTCGCAGAGTACACCTGCAACTTTTCCGTAGTCGGTGAGAACATCGTTCGGCCACTTTGTGACATAGTCACGACTTTCTGTCATCTCGTTAAGCGTGCTGGCGGTCGCCATTCCTGCAATCAATGGAATCCAGCCTTGAGCAGCCATGCGCGTTGGTTCAACGTAGAAAGAGAAGAGGAGAGCAACCTGCGGCGCCGATTGAAAACTTCGGTCGAGCCGACCACGACCCGCACTTTGATATTCGGTAACCACACAGCTTCCGTTACTGACCAGTTCGGTCTTTAACTCATCTTGAGTCGATGAAGTCTCGGAAATTACGCGTACTCGCCAGTATCTATCGTGTGCTCCGAGTGAAAGTAGCTCGGATATTTTGAATTCATCGAGTGATGCCCGTATCACTTAAACCCGCTTAACTAGTAAAGTAGAGATGTGACTGACGCGATAAATACTACTGCTGGCAAGATCAACGACTTGAAAGCGCGCCTTGAAGCTGCGCAGAAAAGTGGATCGGAAGCCGCCATTGAAAAACGACATGCCGCTGGCAAGATGACAGCACGTGAGCGAATCACCGCTCTGGTCGATGAAGGCTCCTTTGTTGAGTTCGATGCCTTCTCAACTCACCATTCAGATAAATTTGGCATGGATAAGTCTCATCCGTACGGTGATGGCGTAGTTACTGGTTACGCAACCGTCGACGGTCGCACTATCGCGCTCTACTCTCAAGATTTCATGACCTTTGGCGGCTCTCTTGGAGAGACGATGGGCAAGAAGATCTGCAAAGTAATGGACTTCGCACTCAAGAGCGGGATTCCACTCGTGGGGCTCAACGATTCTGGCGGAGCCCGTATTCAAGAAGGCGTCGCCTCATTGAGTCAGTATGGCGAGATCTTCAAGCGCAACGTCCGCTGCTCGGGCGTCATTCCACAAATCTCCGTGATCCTTGGACCATGCGCGGGCGGCGCGGTCTACTCCCCTGCGATTACCGACTTCACCATCATGGTCAACGAGACCTCGCATATGTTTATTACCGGACCCGATGTCATTAAAGCCGTCACTGGCGAAGATGTGGGAATGGAAGAGCTGGGTGGCGCAGCCACGCACAACGCCAAAACTGGTAACTCACATTACCTCGCCGAAAACGAGGAGGCCGCGCTCGAATATGTGAAGGCGCTCCTCTCGTTCCTGCCATCGAACAATTTGGATGATGCACCAGTTCTTCGTGCTACCGAATCCGAAGATATCGCTCCATCTGATCGTGCGCTCGACTCTCTTATTCCTGATAATCCCAATAAGCCTTATGACATGCGTATTGTGGTTGAGGCGATCGTTGATGAAGCCGACTTCCTGGAAGTGCATGCGCTCTTCGCCCCTAATATCTTGGTCGGCTTTGGCCGTATCGAAGGTAAGTCTGTTGGAATTATCGCCAACCAACCCCAACAGTTTGCCGGCACATTGGATATCGACGCTAGCGAAAAAGCAGCTCGCTTCTTGCGCACCTGCGATGCCTTCGGAATTCCAGTTGTCACTCTTGTCGACGTGCCAGGCTTCTTGCCGGGCACCGAACAGGAGTGGAACGGCATCATCCGTCGCGGAGCAAAGTTGCTCTACGCATACGGCGAAGCATCAATCCCGCTCGTTACCGTCATTACCCGCAAGGCATACGGTGGCGCCTACATCGTGATGGGATCCAAGCACCTCGGTGCTGATATCAATCTTGCCTGGCCAAGTGCGCAGATCGCCGTCATGGGTGCACAAGGTGCGGTAAATATTCTCTATCGTCGCGAGCTCGCCGCCGATGCCAGCCAAGCGCCAGCGCTCCTCGAGAAGTACGAAGAAGAGTTACTCAACCCTTACATCGCTGCTGATCGTGGCTTTATCGATGCGGTCATCGAACCGCACACAACGCGTGCCCAGATCACGAAGGCGTTGCGTGCTCTTGCTAATAAGCGAGTCGATCTCCCAACACGTAAGCACGGAAACATTCCTCTCTAAGAGGCACTGCTATGAGCGATTTTCCACGTGAGTTTAAGAGGC
>CAIZGZ010000025.1 GCA_903932695.1 uncultured Actinomycetes bacterium
AGAGCCAGTTGCGATATCACCATTGATATTCATGGCAACACCTTGGGCAGAGACACTTACTGGTGAGATCACTGGCAAGTAGCCATTGTCCAGAAGAAGGCGCAGAAAGGTCCCGTCAACACTTGCTGCCTCACCGACTAGGCCAGCATCAATCTCCACACCGCCTACCATTGGTTTAAAAGGCTTTGCCCTTAAGGTGTTTCCATCCCCAGTGCTGAGCCCCACTGCGTTTGCGCCATTCGCAATAAATTGATTTGTCAGATTGCGAAGGACTGATCCCGAAAGTGTTTGCTGAGCAATCTGCATCACTTCGCGGGTAGTTACCCGGTAACCAGAGACCATCGTCGTCGGTATATTGTGAATGGCGAGCTCCTGATCGACTGCCGGTCCTCCCCCATGCACAACAATTACCTGACCGCCTTTGGAATGGAAATTTGCGAGAGTTTGGACGATCGCATCGTTGTCGGCGGCTGATTCCAGCACGTGGCCACCGTATTTAACGACGATCATGCGCCGAGTCCCGTGGCCGAGAGGCCAAGAGTTTCGTTATATCCAGAGATGAGGTTGGCATTCTGAATCGCCTGCCCAGCTGCTCCTTTACCAAGATTGTCCAACGCACTGGAGACCACAAGTCGATTCGTATGCTGATCGATGGCCACTTGGAGAAGCGCGCTATTGCTTCCTACTGTTGCAGAAGTACTTGGCATTTCGCCTAATGGAAGCAGCGAGACAAAGGGCTTGTCGGAATAGAAGCATGAGTAGATCTCATAGACCTCTTGATGCGAAATTGATTTCTTCAACTTGGCGGTTGTTGTTGCCAAAATACCTCGCGGCATCGGTGCCAAAATTGGAGTGAATGAGAATCCCACCTTTTCGGTTTTAGACAATTGCGCGAGGACTTCTTCGACCTCGGGAGTATGTTGGTGAGTACCACCAAATTTATAGTGTGAGAGCGAGCCCATCACTTCGCTTGCTAACAATCGCGTACTCGCTTTTCGACCTGCACCCGTTGTTCCCGATGCTGCGACCGTAACTAAGTCAGACTCGTCAATCAGTTCGTGGGCAATCGCCGGAGCCGCTGCCAGAATAATTGACGTTGCGTAACAACCCGGATTTGCTATGTGCGTCGAAGCAGAAATCTTTTCTTTAGCACCTGGGAGTTCGCTCAAGCCATATATCCAAGTTCCGGCGTGGGTACCCCCGTAATACTTCTCCCAAGCAGTACGAGAGTGGAGACGGAAATCTGCCCCCAAGTCCACCACTTTCACATGCGGTGAGATTTTCGAGATGAGTTTTGCGGATTCCCCGTGTGGCAGAGCGATGAATACTAAGTCGCATTCATTTGCTCTCTTCTCGTCGGTCGCCTCAAAGAGCTGACCCGCAAGCGCTCGAAGCCCGGGATGAATAGATGTGATCGGTTCACCAGCACTCGAGCCCGCAGCGATATAGGCAAGTTCGAAATGAGGGTGGCTAAGGAGAAGACGCAAGAGCTCTCCACCGGAGTATCCACTTGCACCAACGACACCAATTTTCATGGCAGAAGTTTATCAGTAAATGTGCATAATTATGCACATTTATGCATAATTATAAAATTGCTGAGTAACTCGCTATGAACGGGCTGTGGCTCCATAGAGCTCGCCAGCGCGCGTAAGTGCAGATTCCCGATAACCAGTAACCTCTTCTGCGGTCAGAGTGCGATCTGGAGCACGGAAAGTCATCGCAAAGGTCAGCGAAACCTTGCCCTCGCCCAGATTCTCATATCGGTCAAAGAGTGAGATCGATTCCAGCAGCTCCCCCGCGCCTTCAACGAGCGCTCTCTCAATATCGGAGGCCGGGATTTCACGGTCCACGACCAGGGAGAGATCTTGCGTAGCCGCAGGCATGGTGATTACGACAGGTCTGTGCTTCGGGCCAAGGACTGGCAGGGCCGAGAGGATCACAGCGAACGCGGTAGTGCGAGCTGGCAATCCAAGTGCTTCAAGTACTCGAGGGTGAAGTTCGCCCGCGTGCGCAACAGCTTTTCCATCCACTTGCAATTCTGCACAACGACCGGGATGCCACGGAGCGAGATCGGACTGAACAATTTTGGCACGATGCCCTGCATCTTCAATGATGGAGAGTGCCTCACTGATCGAATCGCTCCAATCGTAGGCACGACCCTTCCCCCACCATCCTGATCGCTCGAGCGAACCTGCGACCACTCCGCCTACAAAGAGGGGTTGGTCAGGGACGCTTCCGTAAATCCGCTCAATAATCTCTTGGGATGGTCGCTCTGCAGTCGAGACGCTATCGACCTTGCTGAGCTCTTGGGTATTCCTAAAGACGGTGCCAATTTCGAATATTGCAACCTCTTTTGCACCACGCGCAAGGTTCCGCTTCGTAGTTTCAAGCAGACCAGGAAGCAAGTGTGTTCGCAGCAGTGGCGCCTGCTCTGACATTGGATTAGCAATCTTAAAGCTGGCGGCGCGTGGTCCAACAAAACCCAATGTTTCAACCATCCCAGGGCTGACGAATGGATAGTTGTATACCTCGCTATAGCCTCGCGCAGCCAGAGTATCTGCAACATGACGCTTGCGGTATTGAAGTGCAGTGAGAGTTCCAGCGGCCTTACCGATTGGCAGAGTGCCTTGAATCTCATTGAGGCCAACGAGACGGGCAACCTCTTCGACCAGATCAGTCTGAGTGATCAGGTCTGACCGCCACGTTGGTGGAGTGATAAGCCATGGCACTATCGATCGATTGACGAGTGCGCCCACCAGCTCAAGCTTGGCGGCAACAACATCGTGGTTGACTGCAATACCCAGTAATCGAGTTGGAAAATCTGGATCAAAACTGATTGAAACAGGGTTAGGAACTGCACCCGCTTGGGAGCTGCCAACGTACGTTGCGCCACCGAGTTCAATAAGGAGCTGCACTGCTCGAGCCGAAGAGATCGATGAAAGGGCAGGGTCAGTAGCTCGCTCGAGTCGACGCGAAGCCTCTGAGGAGAGGCGATGGAATCGTGAATTCTTTGCGATGCTGATTGGATCAAAGCGGACCGCTTCGATCGCCAGAGTTACTGTTTCTGCCGTGACTTCTGAGTGCAGGCCACCCATCGTGCCCGCTAAGGCAAGCGCCTGTGAAGCATCGGCAACCACAAGATTCTCCGGTGAGAGTGTGCGATCTTGACCATCGAGTGTCGTAAAGGTGCTCTCGCGATCAGCGCGACGAATTGTTAACGAGCCATCAATCTTGGCAACATCGAACGCATGTAGAGGTTGTCCTAATTCCAACATCACATAGTTAGTGATATCTACTGCAAGTGAGATTGAACGCATCCCACATTTCTCAATTCGACGTTGCATCCACGTAGGCGTAAGGGCTTTCGAATTAAAACCATCAACGGTACGCAAGAAGGCAACGCTTGCAAGCGCCGGATCTGAGATCGTGATCTGAACTCCGCGATCATTTAACTCATATTCGCTTGGCGATACCTTGCTAATCGGGTCGATATAGTCAACGGATAGCGCCGCCGCGATTTCACGAGCTAATCCACGGATAGAGAGTGCGTAACCACGATCTGGATTGACTGCGACGTCAAAAATAAGATCTCGAATCTGAAGGAGTTCGAGCGCATCATCACCAGGCTCTCCTTCGTGAAGAACGATGATTCCGGCATGATCTTCGCTGATCCCCAGTTCTTTTGCAGAACAGATCATTCCATTGGATGTATGACCGTATGTTTGTCTAGCTGCAATTTCAAAACCACCAGGCAGGACCGCACCCGGGAGTGAGACGACGACAAGGTCGCCTACATCAAAATTAGAGGCGCCACAGATTACATAGCGGGTTTCACCTTCTCCGCAATCTAGGCCCACATATCGGATCGGCTTCTTCTGCCCTTCGACCAAGACCGCAGAGAGTACTTTTCCAACGACCAGCGGACCGGTGAGATCTGCGCCTTGTGAGATGACTTCTTCAACTTCGAAACCGACTGAAACAAAAGCCTCTTCTAATTGCTCTGCAGTGGCATCGTGCGGGATGGCCGCGAATTCACGTAGCCATGACAATGGAACCTTCATCGTCCACCCGTTCCAAATCCTTGAGAGAATCTCACGTCACCTTCGACAATGTCGTGCATGTCGGTTATGCCGTGGCGCACCATCAAAGTGCGTTCTAGTCCCATGCCGAATGCAAAGCCGCTGTAAATATCGGGATCGATCCCAGCTGCGCGTAACACTTTAGGGTTGACCATCCCGCAGCCACCCCATTCAATCCATCGACCATTGAAGTAGAAATCAACTTCTGCGCTTGGTTCGGTAAAGGGAAAGAAAGATGATCGCAACCGGGTTTTCACATCCGGACCGAAGATAGAGCGGGCAAAGTGATCGAGCGTTCCTTTGAGATCTGCCATCGTGATCCCTTTATCGATCACAAGACCTTCTACCTGCGAGAAAACGGGAGTGTGAGTGGCATCTAGCTCGTCAGCGCGATATGTCCTGCCTGGGCAGATCACATAGATCGGCGGCTCCTCGTTGAGCATGGTGCGAACCTGTACGGGAGAGGTGTGCGTGCGAAGCACAAGATGAGAATCAAGCGGTTCGATAAAAAAGGTATCTTGCATGGTTCGAGCCGGATGATCGGCGGGAATATTGAGCGCATCAAAGTTGAGCCACTCCGCTTCGAGCTCTGGGCCTTCCGCGACGCGATACCCCATACCGAGGAAGAGATCACAGATCTCGTTGGTCAGAATTGTGAGTGGGTGTAATCCACCTTGGGTTCGTTTGCGAGCAGGAATCGACACATCGACTCGTTCTTCAACGAGGACTCGAGCATCACGCTCTGCTTCAAGGAGAACGGTTCTGGCTTCAAAGGCCTGTGCGATCGCGCTCTTTGCTTGGCCCACGACCTTGCCGAATTCGGCACGTAGCGCTGGATCCATCCTGCCAAGTTCTTGGCTGAACTTTGCGATAGGCGACCTATCCCCCACGAAATTGATCCGAACCTCTTTAAGGGACTCTAGATCCGGGGCCTGCGCTATCGCTTCCAATGCTGCGATCTGTGCGGCCTCAACGGCTTCGGTGGGAAGTTTCTCTGAGGTCATAATGGCCAAGCCTACTAATAATTCTTGGCTTATGAGGCGAAATACATCGCAATAGCGGCTGCACTTGCCACGTTGAAACTCTCTGCATGGCCTTGCATAGGAATCTTTACCTTCGAGAACTCGGTAGGAAGTTCTGGCAAGCCACGAGCCTCGTTACCGAAGACTAATGCGAGCGGAGCTGATGGCTCGATGCTCTCGAGCAAGTGATCAGCCGAGCCATCAAGTGCGTAGATTCCCAAGGTATGCCGACTCGCAAATTCGGAGAGAGCGTCGAGTGAGACATCGGTTGCAACCGGGATTTGCCAGATAGATCCGGCGGTTGAGCGAATAACTTTTGGTGCGTAGATATCAACGCTGTTCTCGCTGAAAAGTACCAAATCAAAACCACAGGCATCCGCGGTACGGATTGCTGTACCGGCATTTCCTGGATCTTGAATCTGCCAAAAATAGGCAACTTTGCGGATTGAGCCCACGTCGTATTTCGAGAGATCGGTCGGGAGATATTTACAAATTGCAATGATGCCTTGAGGTGATTCGGTTTCAGCCATGGCGGCCATCACTTGCTCTGTGACCATGATGTACTCATGGGCATCAATCTGCGATTGCGAGAACTCCGTCAGTAACCGAGCAAGTCCAGCTTCGGTGAGGTACATCCGCACGATACGCGGCGCGATGGAAACGCGAGGAACGAGGGCCGAACGCAGGCTCTGCATGCCGTCGGCGACAAAAATGTGTTCTAGGTTGCGTAGTTTTTTTCCACGAGAACCCAAAAGAGCCTTCACTCTCTCTACGTGAGGAGAATGAAGGCTCGTAATTGGTGCGTGGGTCATGCAGGGATATTCTGGCGTGCAACCTCTACTAGTTGTGCAAAGGCGGCAGGATCATTTGTCGCAAGCTCTGAGAGGAGGCGACGGTCGACTTCGATACCAGCAGCTTTGATGCCCTGGATGAAACGATTGTAGGTGAGGCCATGCTCACGGGCACCAGCATTGATGCGCTGGATCCAGAGCTGACGGAAGTCACCCTTCTTATCCTTACGATGATCGAAGGCATAGACCATTGAGTGAGTGACTTGCTCTTTCGCCTTGATGAAAAGACGTGAGCGTTGTCCGCGGTAACCCGCAGCACGCTCGAGAGTAGTACGACGCTTCTTTGCAGCGTGGACGCCGCGCTTAACTCTTGCCATGTTCTCTTACCCCTTACTTCAAACCGAGCATGCGCTTGGCTGTGACGGTGACGGTCTTCTTGCCAGTTGCATCGTTGCTCAAACGACGTGTGACACGTGATGACTTATGTTCAAGAAGGTGGCGCTTTCCTGCGCGCTCATGCATGATCTTGCCGGTGCCAGTAAGACGGAATGTCTTCTTAGCTCCACTGTGGGTCTTCATCTTCGGCATTTCATGCCTCCCTTGTACTCGTGTTAGTGAACGTTATTCGGTTACTGCTACTGCGGGCTCTACTGCTGGTGCTGACTTTGGTTCTGACTTCTTGGCTTGAGTCTTCTTGACTACTGGTCCCAAAACCATCGTCATGCTCTTGCCCTCTTTCTTCGGAGCGAACTCCACGAAAGCGACATCTGCAACCTCTTCAGCCAACTTCATCAATAGGCGATAGCCCATCTCAGGTCTGGTCTGTTCACGACCTTTAAATTGAACAGTTACCTTCACCTTGTCCCCTGCTTTGAGAAAGCGAGCCACGTGGGCCTTCTTTGTCTCATAATCATGAGGTTCGATCTTCAATCCAAACCGAATTTCTTTAACCACAATGTGGGTTTGATTCTGTCGTGCTTCGCGTGCCTTCTGTGCGATCTCGTATTTGTACTTACCGAAATCCATGATCTTGCACACGGGTGGCTTGGCATCTGGTGAGATTTCTACAAGATCGAGACCGACTTCATCCGCCATATTTAAGGCGGTTGCGAGATCTACGATTCCTACTTGCTCTCCAGTAAAACCAATCAGACGAATCTCCGAAGCTCGGATTCGATCGTTGATTCTTTGTTCGGCGCTGATAACTCTTCCTCTCGTGTCATGAATTACTAGACAAGTAAGAGAAAGTCGCGCAAAAAGCAGCCCACAGGAGTAGGCAATTTCTTGACCAACCAGCCAGAGCCGGTGAGGTGGGAGCGACAAACTCCACTTGATGTATCCGATAGTACAGGGTCGCTCCCCTAGGGGAGAAATCTGAGATTAGCCGCCGATAGCATGGACGCCACCATCCACGTGGATGATCTCGCCGGTGGTCATAGGGAACCAGTCGGAGAGAAGGGCTACCGCCCCTCGGGCAGCCGGGACTGGATCTTCGGCATCCCAAGCCAAAGGCGAGCGTGAATTCCAGACGTTCTCAAACTCATCAAAGCCGGGGATCGCCTTAGCAGCGATGGTCTTGAGCGGTCCGGCTGCGATCAAATTGACCCGAATCTTCTCTTTGCCGAGGTCGCGGGCGAGGTAGCGCGAAGCCGATTCCAGGCCAGCCTTCGCAACACCCATCCAGTCATATTTTGGCCAGGCTACGGTCGCATCAAAGGTCAAGCCCACAATGCTGGCGCCAGTATCCGGGAAGAGATCCTTGGTGGCCATTGCCAGCGACTTATACGAGAAGGTGGAGGTGTGAACCGCAATCGCAACATCTTCCCATGTGGTGTGCAGGAAGTTTCCACCAAGCGCAGCTTGGGGTGCAAAACCAATGGAGTGAACGACGCCATCGAGATGAGGGACGTGCTTCTTAATCTCCCCTGCTAGCGCATCGAGTTGCTCCTGACTGGTGACATCGAGTTCGATCACTGGAGCAGGCTTTGGTAACCGTGTGGCGATACGTGTTGTGAGCGACAAGCTTCGACCGAAGCCGGTCAAAATGACATTAGCGCCCTCTTCTTGCGCGAGGCGCGCAATGTGAAAGGCGATCGAACCGTCGGTGAGTACACCTGTTACGAGAATATTCTTTCCTTGTAGAAGCGCCATTAGTGACCCATCCCCATTCCTCCGTCGACGGGGATTAACGCCCCGGTGATATAGCTTGCCTCGGGCGAGGCGATAAATTGAACAACTGATGCGATCTCTTCGGCGGAGCAGAATCGACCAAGTGGAATCTGACCAATGTACTTCTCGCGTAACGCATCATTGAGAGTTGCGGTCATATCGGTCTCGACAAAGCCGGGTGCGATGACATTGAAGGTCAAACCACGAGAACCGTATTCACGGGCGAAAGCACGAGCCATGCCGATGAGTCCGCTCTTGGTTGCCGCGTAGTTCACCTGTCCGGCCGAGCCCATCATTCCCACGACTGAACCAATGAAGATCACTCGTCCCGCACGCTTCTTCATCATCGGGCCAATCGCCTTTTGAGCTGAACGGAATGCGCCGGTGAGATTGGTATTTACGACATCTTGGAAATCAGATTCGCTCATCCGCATGGAGAGACCATCTTTAGTGATGCCGGCGTTGGCAACCAGCACATCAACTGGCCCATATTGTGATTCGATCTCTGTGAAGGCTCGATCAACGCTCGCTTGGTCCGTGACATCCATCTGGACGCCTACGAGCCCCTCGGGGGCTACCCCGGACCGATACGAGACAATCGCAAGGTCGCCTTCGTGGGCGAATGCGCGCGCAATCGCTAAACCGATCCCTCGATTTCCGCCCGTGATAAAGACCACTCTCGGCTTCTTTTCGGTCTCGTGCGCATTAGACATGTGAGCAGATTAACCGTTACTGGCCCGTAGATAAAAGAGGCGCGAAGTCAGGCTTCGCTCTACGCTGGTCACATGGGAATTAAGCGGCAGGTTCAGAAGGGCAAGCTCTCTCCGATCTCCGCCACCTCGAGCGCAGTTCACTCGATCACCAGCGCCCAAGACGGTTTGGGGGTCGAGCAGAAGTCCCGTCAACGCGTCTACTTCATATCGATGATGATCAGGACTGCCTGCTTTGTATCTGCTGTAGCCCTACCCAACCCATATCGTTGGTTTGCTATTGCTGGAGCGGTCTTGCTCCCCTATGTCGCAGTAGTGATGGCCAACGCTGGTCGGGAAACTATTCGCAACACCACATCAACATTCATTACTAAAAAGAAGGCAATCTCCAATAACTAGTCTCGTTGTGCGCCTAATACCTGTCGTTGATAGAGGTCGAAGTACAAACCTTGACGGCTGACTAGCTCAGCGTGACGCCCAATCTCAACGACTCTGCCTTTCTCTATGACGACGATCTGATCCGCGCTCTGAATTGTTGAGAGACGATGCGCGATCACGATGCTGGTTCGACCTTGGAGCGCTTTTTCCAACGCTGCTTGAACCAACGCCTCATTCTCTGAATCTAAATGTGCAGTCGCTTCATCCAAAATCACAATACTTGGAGATTTCAACAGGAGTCGAGCGATGGCTAACCGCTGTTTCTCACCACCGCTTAATCGATGGCCGCGCTCACCGACCACAGTCTCTAATCCATTAGGAAGGCCACTAATAAAATCCCAAATTTGCGCTGAACGACAGGCGTCGATCAACTCTTGGTCGGTTGCTTCTGTTCGCGCATATTTCAAGTTCGCAGCAATCGTGTCATGGAACATATGTGAGTCCTGCGTAACCACGCCAATATGTTCGCGAAGCGATGCGAGCTCGTAGCGGCGAATATCGACGTCGTTAATTTCAATTGATCCAGATGTGACGTCATACAGTCTCGGCAACAACGCAGAGATTGTGCTCTTACCAGCACCAGAAGGTCCCACGATCGCAGTAAAACTTCCCGGGGCGCAGGTAAAGGAGATATCACTAAGTACCACGCCTGAGTCGACCATCTCTTTTTTGGCAGCCAATTCGAGTGAAGCGAGTGAGATCTCTTCCGCCTTCGGGTACGAGAAGGTGACGTGATTGAATTTCACGGTGGGGATCTCCGTGCTCACAGCAATCGCATCGGGTGCGCTTGAAACCATGGGTTCTAGATCTAAAACCTCAAAAACGCGCTCAAACGAGACGAGCGCAGTCATCACATCTACGCGTACATTCGAAAGCGATGTAAGGGGGCCATAGAGCCGTGCCAACAGAGTGGTTATTGCCAAGAGCGAGCCAACTGTAATTGCTCCCGAAATCGCTAAGTGACCGCCGATTCCATATGCAATCGCCGTAGCGATAGCCGCAACGGATGTAATAGCGAGGAAGAAGATGCGATTGAGCATCGCTACCTCAATCCCAATATCAGCTACCCGACGTGCCTTGTTCCGAAACGTCTCTCGCTCTTTCTTAGGTTTTCCATAGAGAGTGACAAGTAGTGCACCGGAGACATTAAAACGTTCCGTCATCGTAGAAGACATCTCAGCGTTGAGGTTAAAGGAGTCTCGTGTGAGGTTAGCGATTTTCTGACCAACCCATTTGGTTGGGATGAGGAAGACAGGAAGGAGTGCAAAGGCCAGCACCGTGATCTGCCATGAGAGAGTGAACATCGCGCCAGCAACAAGGCCAAGCGTCAGGATATTGCTCAACACACTTGAGAGCGTATTGGTAAATGCGTTCTGTGCGCCGATCACATCTGAGTTAATACGCGAGATAAGCGCACCGGTCTGAGTGCGCGTAAAGAAGGCAATCGATTGCTTTTGAACGTGCTCAAAGACGCGAGAGCGCATCTCGTAGATCAGCCCCTCCCCGATCCGCGCAGAGAACCAGCGGCCAGCGAGATTGACCGCCATATCAATAACTGCGAGCAAACCTACGAGAAGCGCGAAGAGCGTCACGACACGCGCCTTGCGTGGGATCACCCCTTGATCGATCAGAGCCTTGAGTATCAACGGTGATGCAACGGTAAGAAGGGCGTCAATAACCACTGTCACCAGGAAAATTGCGAGGTAGAGCTTGAAGGGGCGAGCAAATTCCCAAATTCGGCGCAGCGTCCCCGGCTTGAGCTTTGCATCCTTCACAGATTGATCGCGAGTGAGGGAACGTAGCGCGGCATGGTTTCCGCCACCACCGCCGGCGGCTCTCATAGACATCGGTCGCTCGCTAACCTAAGGCGAGTGATGATCAGACGGTAAAACCGATAGCGCGAAGTTGCTCGCGGCCATCGTCGGTGATTTTATCTGGACCCCAAGGTGGCATCCATACCCAATTGATATGAACATCGCTCGTGATATTCGAAAGCACGGTGCGGGCCTGATCCTCAATGACATCCTGAAGTGGGCATGCAGCAGAGGTAAGCGTCATCTGAAGAACGGCAATATTGCCCTCTTCTACGCTCATGTCATAGATCAAACCGAGATCCACCACATTGATGCCAAGTTCCGGATCAATGACATCTTTGAGCGCCTCTGTCACCTGATCGATCGTTGCGAGCTCTTCACTCATTAACTTCTCCCCTTGCTTGAATTGCTGCATCTTTAAAAGCCATCCAGCCCAACAGAGCGCACTTTACGCGAGCTGGGAACTTCGAGACACCTGCTAGCGAGATGGCGTCCTCGAGGACTTCCTCATCTCCGCTCTCGCTCCCCTTGCTCCCCATGAGCGCTGAAAATTGATCGAGAATCTCAAACGCCTCTGGCAGCTCTTTTCCGACTACAAGATCGCTCATCATGGAGGTACTGGCCTGTGAAATGGAACAACCGACCCCATCCCAGGTTAAGTCGGTTACGTTCTCACCAGTAAGCGTCAGCGTTAACGTGACTTCATCGCCACAACTCGGGTTGACGTGATGGACCTTGAGAGTGCCGGCGGGAAGATCGGCCAGCGCACCTTTATGGTGAGGATTTTTGTAGTGATCAAGAATCACTTGTTGATAGAGCGCATCGAGTTCCATTTAGCGTTTCCTAAAATAATCGCGAGCTGCCGTGACCGACTCAAGCAAGATCTCAACATCTGTCATATCGTTATAGAGATAGAACGATGCCCTCGTGGTACCAAGTACGCCGAGTTTGCGAATAAGTGGCCAAGCACAGTGGTGTCCGGTGCGGACCGCGACGCCATATTGGTCCATTACTTGACCAACATCATGCGGGTGCAACTCATCCACAACGAACGAAATTACGCCGCCACGATTTTCCAAACCCTGAGGCCCAAGGACTCGAACTCCATCAATAGCTTTTAAGCCAGCGAGAGCGGCCTCGGTCAGCGAAAGCTCCCATGCGTGAATATTTTCCAGACCAACGTCAGAAAGGTATCTAAGGCCGGCGGCTAAGCCAACCGCCTGGGCCATATTGGGAACACCGGCTTCAAAACGCTTAGGTACATCGGCCCAGGTAGCTGATGTCATCGTGACGCTCTCGATCATCGAGCCGCCGAAGAGCATTGGTTCTAGCCCGGCAAGAATTTCGCCACGCCCCCACAGGACGCCAACGCCGGTTGGTCCGAGGGCTTTATGCCCTGAGAAGGCGAGGAAATCTACGCCGAGTTCGCGTGGCGATACCGGCATGTGAGGAACAGATTGGCAGGCATCGAGTACGAAGAGCGCTCCTACTGCATGCGCCGCAGCGACAAGTGGCGCAATCTCTGGGATCGAGCCCAAAACATTTGATTGATGGGTGATCGCAACAATCTTGCAGCGATCGGTGATGATCGATGAGATATCCGAAAGATCGAGCGAACCATCTTCTCGCGCGCTAAACCATTTGATGGTCGCCCCAGTGCGTTGGGCTAATTGTTGCCACGGGATGAGATTGGCGTGGTGTTCTAGTTCAGAGAGAACAATTTCATCCCCCGCTTTGAGATGAAATTCGCTACGAGAGTTACCAAAGGCGTAAGCAAGTATGTTGAGCGATTCGGTGGCGCTTTTGGTAAAAATAATTTCGTTTGAATCTACGCCGAGGAAGGCTGCAACTTCTGAGCGTGCGCCATCAAATGCTTCGCTGGCTCGTTCTGCTAAGAGGTAACTGCCTCGATGCACCGCTGCGTTATTTTTGAAGTAGAAGTTTGATTCCGCTTCGATCACGCTTCGTGGTTTCTGAGAAGTCGCTCCACTATCGAGAAAAACGAGTCTCCGACCACCGCGCATCGGCTCACCAAAGATTGGAAAGTCGGCGCGGATGGCGGTGACATCAAGTGGAGTATGGGTTCTCATCAGAGTTAATTTCTACGCTGGGAGATATTCTGCGTAGCCATTTTCTTCGAGCTTCGTTGCAAGCTCTGGGCCACCTTCTTCAACAATGCGTCCACCAGCGAAGACGTGTACGAAATCTGGCTGGATGTAGCGAAGGATGCGCGTGTAGTGCGTGATGAGCATGATGCCAAGATTCTCACGATCTTTCACGCGGTTCACACCCTCAGAGACGATACGTAGCGCATCGACATCAAGGCCGGAGTCGGTCTCATCCAAGATCGCAATCTTCGGCTTGAGCAGCTCCATCTGCAAAATCTCATGACGCTTCTTCTCACCGCCAGAGAAACCTTCATTGACGTTACGTTCTGCGAAGGCTGGGTCCATGCTCAACTCAGACATCGCGCTCTTGACTTCTCCGACCCAGGTACGAATCTTTGGAGCTTCACCACGCATTGCAGTCACTGCCGTGCGAAGGAAATTCGAGACAGAGACGCCGGGAACTTCGACCGGGTATTGCATCGCAAGAAAGAGTCCGGCCTTTGCGCGCTCATCTACCGACATCTCAAGCACGTCGACGCCATCGAGGGTGACCGATCCGCTTGTGATCGTGTATTTCGGATGCCCAGCGATGGAATAGGCGAGAGTTGATTTCCCTGAACCGTTTGGCCCCATGATTGCATGTGTCTCACCGCTATTAATGGTGAGATCAACACCTTTGAGGATCTCTTTTGAACCTTCTTCAGTGATCACGCTGACATGGAGATCCTTGATGATTAATGTGCTCATTATTTTCCACTCTCTTCTGTGTTCGCTGAAATGGTCACGACGTCGTCATTACGTTCAACATGAAATACCTGTAGGGGTGAACTCGCTGGTGGTGTGAGCGCTGAACCGGTGCGTAGATCGAACTCGGCACCGTGCAACCAACACTCAATTTTGTAGTCGCTGATCTCTCCCTCGGAGAGCATCGCATCGGCATGGGTGCAGAGATCTGAGACCGCAAAGACCTCATCCCCCACACGTGCTACACAGACCTTTACGCCATCGAGATCGACCTGGCGTGGCTTTCCTGGAGTTAGAGAACTAAATGAGAGTTCCATTACTTACCCACTTCCGCGAGTTCGTTGTCGATGCGAAGCATGATTCGCTCTTCAACGTCTGAGAGATGAAGCTTTGAGACGATCTCGGCAAAAAATCCACGAATCACCAATCGACGCGCTTCTGCTGCTGGAATGCCCCGCGACTCTAGATAGAAGAGTTGTTCGTCATCGAATCGCCCAGTTGTGCTGGCGTGACCGGCACCAACAATCTCACCGGTTTCGATCTCCAAGTTGGGAACTGAATCTGCGCGCGCTCCATCAGAGAGGAGCAAGTTTCGGTTGAGTTCGTACGTATCTGTGCCTTCCGCGGCAGCGCGAATAAAGACATCACCGATCCACACAGTTCGAGCATTGTCGCCAGCCAGCGCACCCTTGTAGTTCACTCGAGATTTTGCTGCTGGACCGCCGTGCTCAACGTGAACGCGATGCTCGAGGTGTTGACCGCTGGTCGCGAAGTAAAGTCCGTTCAGTTCGGCGCTTGCTCCCGGTCCTGAATATTCAACGGTAGGAAGCAACCGGACGAGCGATCCCCCAACAGTGATCACATGAGATGTGAAGGTCGCATCGCGACCGACGATGGCGTGATGGCGGGCCGCGTGAATGGAGCCCTCATCCCACTCTTGAAGTGAGATAAAGCGCAGGTTTGAACCTGGCTCCAACGTAATCTCAATATCCTCGGCCAAAACTGATTGTCCTAAGTTTGAGATGACGACTGTTGCATGAGCGTGGGCCCCTACATGAATGGCCAAACGTGAGCACTCTGGCTCAAGCCCTGCAGCATTACGACGCAGAAAGATTGGTGCTTCAAGTTCGGTGTGAGCCGAAATTTTCAATTCCGAAACACTTTGCGCAGATTCGAAGACCCGGTGCGAGATCTGATCTTCTGTCTGTGACTTGGTGACGTAATCAGCGGCTGAGATTTCAGCCATGCTTACGCCGGCTGGAAGTGCATCCGCTATTAAGGATGAACGTGAAAGAAGGGGAACGGCTGCATCATGCAGTCCGCCAAGGCGAGCAAGTGGGGTAAAACGCCAAGCCTCTTCCCTGCCCGTTGGGGTGAGGTAATTTGTTGTCGCTAGCGTCATTAGCCAACCGCTCCTTCCATTTGAAGCTCAATAAGACGATTGAGTTCAAGTGCATACTCCATAGGTAGTTCGCGTGCGATGGGCTCGATGAAGCCACGAACGATCATCGCCATCGCCTCGTCTTCCGAGAGGCCGCGGGACATGAGGTAGAAGAGTTGATCATCGCTGATCTTTGACACTGTTGCTTCATGGCCCATCGAGACATCGTCTTCACGAATATCTACGTACGGATAGGTATCCGAGCGAGAAATTGTGTCGACCAAAAGTGCATCGCACTTAACGGTGGACTTTGAGTGATGAGCGCCTGGCTGTACTTGAATCAGACCACGATACGACGTGCGACCTCCGCCTCGTGCAACAGATTTAGAGATGATCGTTGAAGAAGTGTATGGAGCGGCGTGAACCATCTTTGCTCCTGCATCTTGATGTTGGCCTTCACCGGCAAATGCGATCGAGAGAGTCTCGCCCTTGGCATGCTCACCCATTAAGAAGACTGCAGGATATTTCATCGTTACCTTTGAACCGATATTGCCATCGATCCACTCCATCGTTGCGCCTTCAGCACAGACAGCGCGCTTTGTCACAAGGTTATAAACGTTGTTCGACCAATTTTGAATTGTCGTATAACGAACTCGAGCATTTTTCTTTACGATGATCTCCACAACAGCGGAGTGAAGTGAGTCGGAAGAGTAGATAGGTGCGGTACAGCCTTCTACGTAGTGAACATAGGAACCCTCATCAGCGATAATCAAGGTGCGCTCGAACTGGCCCATGTTCTCGGTGTTGATTCGGAAGTAGGCCTGAAGTGGAATATCTACATGGACACCCTTTGGTACATAGATGAACGAACCACCTGACCAGACTGAGGTGTTGAGTGCCGCAAACTTATTATCGCCAACTGGAATGACGGTTCCAAAGTACTCTTTAAACAACTCTTCGTGTTCGCGTAGCCCCGAGTCGGTATCAACGAAAATTACGCCGAGTTTCTCAAGATCTTCACGAATAGAGTGGTAGACAACCTCTGACTCATACTGGGCTGCAACACCAGCTACTAGACGATTCTTCTCCGCATCTGGGATTCCCAGGCGA